>JBEBGT010000227.1:0-6014 GCA_040081365.1 Candidatus Eiseniibacteriota bacterium
CTCCCTTCTTCGGGTCGGTGCTCGCCGCGGCGGCCGGGGCCGGCGCCGTGTTCAGGCTGTAGGCCGAGGCGGTGAACTCCGCCTGGGTCGAGCCCGCGCCGTCGCTCTTGGCGTTGGTGACGAGCTTGAGGTTCGAGACGGTCACGATGCGACGCATGTTCGACAGCTCGGCGAGGAACGACCCCACCGAGTGATAGTCGCCCGACACCGAGACATTGATCGGCATCTCGGTGTGGTAATCCGACGGCTTCATGCCCGCCGGACGGAACATCGTGAACGTCACGCCGGTCTGCTGGCCGGCGAGCGTGATCTTGCGCAGCAGGGTCGGCAGCTGACGGTCGGTCGGGAGCAGTTCGGAAGCGAGCTCCCAACGCTGGTGCAGCTGCTCGTACTCCGCCTCGAAGCGCGGCAGGTCCGCGACCGAGGCGCGGGCGCGAGCGAGCTCGGCCGACTTCTGTTCGTACTGCGACTTGAGTTCGGCGATGTGTTCGCTGCCCTTCGGGAAGGTCCAGGGCATGAGGTGCGAGAAGAAGTAAGCGCCGAGCGCGCCTCCCGAGAGGAGGATCGCCAGCAGGAGCTTCTGCACCCCCGGGCTCTTGAGATCGAGATTGGCCATGGTGCGAGCTTCTCCTAGTTGGCGCCCGGTTCGGGGCTGACCGAACAGCTGATCGAGAACTTCACGACGTTCTTGTCGGTCACCTGGCCGCGCTCCGCGACCGCCAGCTCCACGTTCGAGAACATGGACGAGCGTTCGATGCGCGACATGAAATCCGACACGACCAGGTTCGAATAAGTGACCCCCTCCAGCTGCAGGTGGTTGCTCGCGTCCTGCGAGACCCCGGTCAGCCAGAGGTGGTCCGGGACGCACCGAGCCAGCTCATCCATGAGCCGAACGCTCTGGGTGCGGCCTTTTTCAAGCTTCGTGATGATGCCCATGCGCAAGTCCAGCTCGGCGCGTTCCTGCGCCAACTGGTTCACGCGGGCGATCTGCGGCGCCAGCGCGCGCGACTCGGCATCGACCTGCTGGATCGACTTCTCGAGGCCGGACTGGCGGGTGCGCTGCGACATGGCGGAGCCCGCGATGACGAGCGCGGCGGCCGCCAACACGACGGCGGGCAGAACGACCTCGCCGACCTTGAAGCTGGACGGCCCGGACGAGGCCTGCCGGCGCTGAGCCTTCTCTTCGCGCGGCAGGAGATTGACGCGGATCATCGCTTGTCCCCCTGACGGCGCAGTGCGAGACCGATGCCGACCGTGAGAAGGGGCGCCACCTTCATCACGTCCTGGCCCGCGAACAGGGCCGGGTCGTACTGGATCCGCCCGAGCGGATTCACGATCTCGGCCGAGACGCGGAAGCGGCGGTTCAAGAAGTCCGTGAGCCCCGGGGTCAGCGCGCTGCCGCCGCACACCAGGATGCGCGTGATCGAACCGGCCTCACCCGCGGTGCGCAGGTAGGCCTGCGCGCGGTCGAGCGCGGTGGCGATGCCTTCGCACGCCTGCTCGATGACCGGCGTCACCTCGAGCCCCGGACCCGACTCGCCGCGCACGGCGGCGGCGGCCTCGGACTGGCTCAGGTTGAACTTGCGCTGGATCGCCTCGGTGAATGTCGCACCGCCGACCTGGAGGTCCTTCGTGAAGTACGGGACCCCGGCCTGCACGATGTTGATGTTCGTCATCTCGGAGCCGACGTTCAGGATCGCCACGACCTCGTCGGGACGCAGGTCGTAGTTCGTCTCGATCGCGTTCTGGGCGGCGAACGAATCGACGTCGACGATCGTGGGCTGCAGCCCCGCCTCGCGGATCAGGTCGCTGAACGACACGACCATGTCCTTCTTGGCGGCGACCAGCAGCACCTGCATCTGCTGCGGATCGTTCGGCGCAGCGCCGAGGATCTCGAAGTCCAGGGAGACGTCGTTGATGTCGTAGGGCACGTGCTGCTCGGCTTCCCAGTAGATCGCCTGCTGGGCGTCTTCCGCCGACAGCTTGTTCATCGTGATCTTCTTCACGATGACGGCGCGGCCGCTCACGGCCGCCACGACATTGCGCGTCTTGATGCCACGCGACTCGAGCAGGTTCGAGATCGCATCCGTCACCAGCTGACGGTCCATGATCTCACCGTCGACGATGGCCTCGGCCAGCGGCTGCGAGACGCCCCAGTTCACCAGCTTGTACGACTTGTTGGACTGGGCCTCGAGCTCCACCACCTTGACGCTGTGGCTACCGATGTCCAGGCCCACGAGCGATTGCTTCTTGCCGAAGAACATGAAGTTCACTCCCTGAAGGTGGTGCGGTTCGGAGCCGGGCGGGTCGTGCTGCCGTTCGCTGCGGCCGTCCGCCACCGGGCGCTTCCCGAGGGGGATCCCGGGCACACGCCGTCTGACTTTCGCGTCATCGGCCGGTCCTGCCGTGTCCCTTAGTGCAATCTTCCTGCGCCCGGTTGGGGCATCCGGCGCGCCTCAGTTGGGGCGCAGCACGACCACCGGCGTCGACAGCTTGCGGATCACACGGTCATGCCGGCCGGTGATCAGGGCGTCCTGGATGCGCGCCATCTCCCGCTCCGCCATGTCCCGCAGGTACTGGTTCGACGTCGACTCCCGGACCTGGTTCCAGAGTTGGTAGGCCACGGCCAGGTCGCCGGAATGCTCCCGGGTGTAGGCGGCGAACCGCGCGGCCCCGGGCGGGCTCCCGGGCAGCCGGGCGGCGCGCTCGAAGTACTCCGCCGCAAGCTCGAGGTCGCGACCGCCGGGCCGGACGTAATAGAGGAACCCGAGTTCGAACGCGAGCCGGCCGTTGCGCGGGTTGCGGTCGATGCCCTTCTGGAGCAACCGCTCCGCGGCCGGGAAGTCACGGCCCTCCTGGGCCAACGCGAACGCCCCGAACACGTACGGGCTCTCGAAGCCCGGCGCCATGGATGTGAGGATGTCGAAGACATGCTCGAGCTTCATGAAGCGCATATCGCTGCGGCGATGTTCGCCGTAATACTGCACACCGCGCAGCCAGGCGAGATCCGCCGCGGACTCCGAATGACCGAACGTCGCCGAGCGCAGTGACTGCCCCGACGGGTAATACGCCAACTCCTCGAAGGGCGGTCGCACGGGAAGCGCATGCGCGGCGTAGTCCGCGAGTTGGAACGCCAGCATGCCGAGGGCCAGCGCGCCGGCCCAAGCCGCGATCATCCGGCGATGGAGCGGTGTGAGGCGCTCCAGCACGGGGCTCATTTGAAGTCCCGGGACTCGAATGCCGCCGAACCCAACAGCAGAACGCATCCGCAGTACAGCCCGGCGTATACCGTCGCGATCACGAGGTGCGCGGGCGTTGTGAGTTCGCCCGCAGAGGCCAACGTGCGCATGTTGAACAGCGGCAGGTTCGGCAACAGGTTCGCTGCCGTCTCGAGCATCGGGCGCAGGCTGCCCGGGGCATCGAGCGCGAACCTGCGCAGGTCGTCGCACCACTGGCCGGCCAGGAACAGCCCAAGCGTGTAGAGGGCCGACAGCAC
Source organism: Candidatus Eiseniibacteriota bacterium (assembly GCA_040081365.1). GTDB lineage: Bacteria > Eisenbacteria > RBG-16-71-46 > RBG-16-71-46 > RBG-16-71-46 > JAIOPA01. Next base: position 3,497 of record JBEBGT010000227.1, read on the forward strand.
CGGCGTCGATAGCGCCGAGAACATGACCGCGATCGATGTGACGATGGCGAGTTCGAGGCCGATCAGGTACAGCGCCTGCGCCAGCGATGGCAGCATGGCGGCGTGCCCGAGCACCGTGACCTCCAGAGCCAGGGCCGCGCCCAACAGGAGCGCGAACGCGAGCAGCGTCCCGGTGAGCCCCGCCCACTTGCCGACCAGGTAGAACGGCCGCGGCAGCGGCCGCGACAGCAGGTTGAAGATGATCTTGCGGTCGATCTCCTTGCCCACGAGGCTCGCGCCGACCATGAGCACGATGAGCAGACCGAGCCACGTGATCGACGACAGCCCCAGGTCGACCGTGAGCCGCAGGTCCTCTCCCATGGCCAGGGGCGCGGCCACGCGCGTGAGCCCCAGCACCACCAGACCGCAGACGACCAGTCCCACGAGGATGCGGTCCCGCACCGTCTCGCGGAACGTGTTGTGGGCGATCAACAGGACGTTCATGCTTCCCTCCGGACCGGCTCGCCGAACGACTCACCCAGCCCTTCCCCATGGATCGCGGCGCAGCTCGCGGCGGCCATGAAGAGCTCCTCGAGCGAACTGCGCATCGGGGTCACCGACAGCACCTCCGCGCGCTGCTGCACCAGCCACGCCAGGGCCTCCTGCTGGCGCGCGGGCTCGTGCAGCGTGAACACCGTGTCGCCTCCCAATGCCCGGCGCTCGAGTGCCCCGGCCAGCGTGCCGGGCAGTTCCAGCACGGGCTGCCCCGCCACCCGCACCTCGATCCTCGGCGTGCCGCCGCCCACCAGGTCCCCCACCGTGGCGATGCGCTCGACCTTGCCCTTGAGCACGATCGCGACGCGGTCGCACAGGGCTTCGACGTCGGGCAGGATGTGGCTCGACAGCATGACCGTGACGCCGCGCTCGCGTTGCTCCAGGATCAGGTCGCGCACGTCGCGCCGCCCGAACGATCCAGACCGCTCATGGGCTCATCGAGGATCAGCAGTTCGGGGGCGTGCACCATGGCGGCTGCCAGTCCGAGCCGCTGCAGCATCCCCTTCGAGAACTTGCGCAACGCCAGCTTGTCGCGCTCGCCCAGGCCGACGCGGCCCAGCCACCAGCGCGCGGCCTTCGTGGCCTCGTGCGCCGACAGTCCGGAGAGCCGGGCCACGAACTCCAGGTACTCGATCGGATTCAACGAGTCGTAGAAGTATGGCTGCTCGGGCAGGAAGCCGAGCTTCTGGCGGCTCGCGACCTCGTCGATCGGGCGGCCCAGCAGCCACGCCTTACCGCTCGTGGGCTTCAAGAGCCCGGTGAGGATCTTGAGCGTCGTGGTCTTGCCCGCACCATTGGGCCCCAGGTAGCCGAACACCTCGCCGCGCGGCACGTCGAACGACACGTCCGTCAGCGCGTTCGTGACCTTCATGGTCCACGGGTGACGATGGACCTTGGTCAGGCCGAGTGCGCGGACTGCCGTTCCGTCAGCACCGAGTGCATCCTGCAACGCGGAACGGCCAGTCTCCGTCCGTGGCGGCTTGCCCTTGACCGACCCTGCTGGCGTCCTGTCCTGCATCGTGGCGTTCCCCTTCGGCTATCTCGTTGGATGGATTCGGCTTGCGAGAGTGCCTCGCGATCCGTCGCGGGCCGTCCCCCTCACCGGCTGCAATCCCCATGCCGAACCCAGCAACGCGGAACGAGGCGAGCCCGTCCGGGGCCCGCCTCGTTCCAGTCAGCAGCCGGGCGCTACTGGCGGCCGCTCGTCAGCACCAGCGGCAGGTCGCCGCCCCTGCCCCGGCCCACGACCTGGTACTGGCTCGCGCCCGAGTCGCCGTAGGCCACGACGCCGACCTTGGGGGCTCCCGAGACCATCGGTACGGCCCAGGCGGTCTGGTCGACCCAGGCGTTGTTCACGCCCAGGGACTTGTCGAACGGGTTGCGCAACCCGCCGCCGTAGGTCGGGATCAGGTCCATGACATCCGTCGCGGTGGTCGCGTAGAAGCCCTCGTTCTGGACGCTGTAATCCTCGGCGGCCAGCTGCACGACGTGCCTGTTCGACTTCACGCTGCCTTCCTTCGCGCGATCCTGCATCGAGATGAAGTTCGGGATGGCGATCGCCGCCAGGATCCCGATGATCACGACGACGATCATCAATTCGATGAGCGTGAAGCCGTGCTCACTCTGCGTCGTGGTCGTCTCTTGGCTCGCGGTCATGACCTCACCCTTCTTAGGGTTGCGCGACGGATGCATGGTGGGAGGCTCGACGGGAGGCTTGTGGCCTCCCGTCCGCCACTCCTCGTGCTACTGACCACTGGTGAGAACGAGCGTCAGGTCGGCACCCTTGCCGCGACCGGCGACCTGGTACTCCGTCTGGTTCGAATCGGCGTAGGCCACGATGCCGTCGATGGTCGAACCGGTCGGCAGCGGGACCGTGTACGCACCAGCGTCCACATAAGCCGCACCGTCACCCGTCTGCTTGTCGAACGGGTTCTTGAAGTTCGAGCCACCACCGGGCAGGTTCGTCGCGATCTCGGTGACCGTG
>JBEBGT010000668.1:0-1538 GCA_040081365.1 Candidatus Eiseniibacteriota bacterium
CGCGCGCCTTTTTCGCGGTGGGGAACGCGCCGAAGCCGCCGAGCGAGGCGCCGAAGCGCGGCTGCGACGCGGCCGCCTTGGTCATGGCGAGCCGGGCGCGCTCCACCGCGGCGTCGTCCTGCTCGCCCAGGAAGCGCATGGTGTAGTGCAGGTTCTCGGGGCGGACCCACGACACGGCGTCGCGCACCCCCTTGAGCGGCTGGGTGGCGCGTTCGGCGATGCGCTGGGTGTCGGCGGGCGGGAACACGGCAATGAACACTCGCATGGTCGCGGTAGATTACACTCCCGCGCGCCATGACGCCCGAACCCCGAGGACCGCTCGAGCCCACGCCGCGCTTCAGCGACGGCCCCCCTGCTTTCGTACCACCGCCGCGTGCCGTGGCGCCGGGTCCGGGGCACGTGACGGGCGAACCGCCCGCGCGCCGCCAACCGCCCGCCGTGCGCACGCCGCACGCGCTGCTCGCGGCACTGCTCGCCGGGCTCGCCGCGCTGGCGCTCTACACCTGGGGCGCCGCGCCCACCGTGCTGCCGGGCGACAGCGCCGAACTGGCCGCGGTCGCGTTCCAGGGCGGCGTGCCGCACCCCACTGGCTACCCCACGTTCGTGCTGCTGGGCCAGGTGGCCGCGCGTGTGTTGAGCGGCGACCCCGCGCATCGCATCACGTTGATGTGCGCGGGCACGGGTGCCGCCAGCGTGGTGCTGTTCGCGCTGGTGCTGGCCGAACTCGCACTGCCGTGGGCGGCGGTGCTGTTCGGCGCGCTGGTGTACGCGGGCACGTTCACGCTGTGGTGGTCGTCGATCCGCGCCGAGGTGTATGCGCCGGCGATCATGCTGGCGATGTTCGCGCTGTGGCGCGTGCTGGTGGCGCGTCGCACACTGGCGGGCCGCGATGGCCTGGCGGCGGCGTTCGCGATCGGCCTGGCCATGACCGGGCACCTGTCGTTCGCTCCCGCGCTCGCGCTGGCCGGACTGGCGCTGGTGGTGCGCGCCGCCCGCGCGCGCGCGCTGTCGGTGCCGCTGGCGCTGGCTGCGCTCGTCATGCTCGCGCTGGGGCTGTCGCCGTACGCCTATCTGGTGTGGGCCGACGCCAACAGCACGCTCACCAACTACCTGCACGTCACCATCGAGACGGCCGGGCATCAGTTCGGACTCGCACCCGGCATGCTCGACGAACCGCTCGACCGCCTGCGCTTCCTGATCTTCGGCGCCGAGTCGCACCCGCGCGACTTCCTGGCGCATCCGCGCACCGGGCTCATCAATATGGGTGTCGCGTGGGCGCGGCTGGCGCTGTTCGAGCTGGGCCCACTCGGGCTGCTATTGGCGCTCGCCGGCCAGCGCGCGCTGGCGCACACCGACCGCGGTGCCGCACGGCTGCTGTTGGCGATCGCGCTCGTGACCCCGTTCCTGGGGGCCGCGGTGGTCGATGGTGCGCTCCTGCAGATGTTCATGATGGCGTCGGTGCTCGCGCTGTGCGCACTGGCCGCGTGCGCCGTGGGCGCGCTGTTCGAGGCCGGCGCGGGCACCTGTCTCTTATACAC
>JBEBGT010000669.1:0-1536 GCA_040081365.1 Candidatus Eiseniibacteriota bacterium
GCTACCGGTTCGATCACCGAACCACCACCCACCGTGCGGCTGGGGCTGTACGAGCGGATCACAAAGCGATCCCCGCGCGCAGCCACTGCGGGCTTCTCCAGTCGTAGCTGCGCCAACGCGCTGCCGCCCGACGGCAGCATGCCGCGCGCGGCATCGCCGAGTAACAACAGCCGGCCGATGATCTCCGACGCGCCCAGGTGAAACCGCACGCGCGTGTCGGGCTTCCAGTCGCGCGGAAAGTCGTCCAGCAACTCGAACCGCACGTCGAGCACGTGCGACGGCCGCAGGCTACCGGTTGCCACCAGCCAGTCGCCGCGCTGCACCTGCTCGCGTTCCACCCCATGCACGGCAATGGCGGTGCGCTGGCCGGCGTGCGCGGCGTCCACCGTTTCGCCGTGCACCTGCACGCGGCGTACGCGCACCTCGTGGCCACCGGGCAGCAACTCCAGCACGTCGCCCACGCGCACCGAGCCGCGCCACAGCGTGCCGGTCACCACGGTGCCAAAGCCTTCCACCGTGAACACGCGGTCGATCGGCAGTCGCATGGGCTCGGCGTCGTCACGCGCGCCAAGGTTGGCCAACTGCGCATCGATCGCCGCCAGCAACTCCGGTATGCCCTCGCCGCTCACCGCCGAGCACGCCACCACGGGTGCCTCGGCCAGCCCGCTGCCGGTCACCAGCGCGCGCGCGTCGCGGCTCACCAGCGTCAGCCAGTCGGGTTCGACCAGGTCGCACTTCGTGAGCACGATCACGCCACGTGTCACACCCAGCAGCTTCACAATGGCAAGATGCTCGCGCGTCTGCGGCATGACGCCTTCGTCGGCGGCGATCACCAGCAGCACCAGGTCCACGCCGCCCACGCCGGCCAGCATGTTCTTCACGAACCGCTCATGGCCCGGCACGTCGACGAGCCCGACTCTCACGCCGCCAGGCGTGATCAGGGGGGCGAAGCCCAGGTCGATACTTATGCCCCGTTTTTTCTCCTCGGGCAGCCGGTCGGTGTCCACGCCGGTCAGCCGCCGCACCAGGCGCGTCTTGCCATGATCGATGTGGCCAGCGGTGCCCACCACGGCAAGGCGGCGGGTCGGCAAGGGCGCGGGGGGTGTGGGCATGGTCGGGCGATTCTACAGGCCCCCGCGCCGACCGCGCACGCTCGCTCGCCCCCCGCGCGCGTCGCTCGCCCCAGTCCCTGTCTCTCGGACCACCAACCGGATGTACTACCTCAGGCCGCCGGACGCCCGGCTCAAGTCAGGTATTTCGCGCCGACACTCATTAAGCGCAGGATCCTCGCCCCCCACGACCGTCCGCGCACGAGCCACGCCCCCGGACGGAGTCCGAATGGCATCGCCTTCCGCGCCCGCGAACGGCCACACCAACGCCACGCAGCTCTCTGCGCGGGCGGCCGAGCTGTACGCCGACTCGCTGCGCGTGGTGCACGTGCGCACCGACCGCATGTTCGTGACGCTGGCGCTGGTCCAGTGGCTGGCGGCACTCGTGGCCGCGCTGGTCGTCTCGCCGCGGGCCTGGGCGGGCCAC
>JBEBGT010000228.1:0-5966 GCA_040081365.1 Candidatus Eiseniibacteriota bacterium
CGGCGACATGCTGGCGCCGGACTGGCCGCTGCACGAGGTGTATGCCGCGCGCGCGCGCGCCCGGCTCGCGACCGCCGACAGCGCCGATGCCGAGCGCGTGTTCAGCGAGTTGCGCGCAGCGGGCGAAGCCGCGCTCGTGCCGGAGCTCGTGCGTGAGCGGGCGGACGCACGCCGCCGTGCGCGGGCCGCCGAGCTGCTCGATCGTTCGCACGCGCTCGCCGCGGCCGGCGATGCGCGCGGCGCGCGTGCGGCGCTCGAGGAGCTGGCCGCACTCGATGCGGCGCCGAGCGAGGCATGGCTGGCGCTGGCGCAGGCCCGCTGGGAGGCCGGCGAGGGAGCTGGCGCACTGCACGCGGCGCGCCGTGCGCTCGCCGGGCTCGCGGGCTCCAAGCGCGTCGAGGCGCTGTTGGTGGCGGGGATGGCCGCGTTCCAGGGCGGGGACCGCACGGCGGCCCTGAGCGCGTTCCACGAGGCGCGCACTTGGGCCCCCGCCGATCCGCGCACGTACGATTACGAGGCGCGCGTGCGCTTCGCCACGGGCGATGCGCCCGGCGCGCGGCGAATCGTCGAAGCCGGGCTCGCGCGCGTGCCCGCGGACCCCGCGCTCCTGCAGGCCCGCGCCGCACTGGCCCCGCGCCGCTGAACGGCGGCGTGGTCCTCCTGTAGAGTGCCCCGGTCCGTCCTCGTCGCGCGTTCCCGTCCCCGAGGTGCCGCCATGCCCCGTCCGATGTTCCGCGCCGCCTGTGTCACGCTGTTGCTCGTCGTCGCCTCCAGCGCCCATGCGCAGCTCGACGAGCGCGTCCTGGCGGGTCTGCGCTGGCGCTGCATCGGCCCGTTCCGCGGCGGGCGTACCGTGGCCGCGGTGGGCATCCCGGGTGAGCGGCACGAGTTCCTCATCGGCGTGAACCACGGCGGCGTCTGGCGCACGACCGATGCCGGTCGCACCTGGCAGCCGATCTTCGACGACCAGCCCACGGGTTCGATCGGGGCGATCGCCGTGGCGGGTTCCGACCGGCGCGTGATCTATGTGGGCTCGGGCGAAGGGTTGCAGCGTCCCGACCTGAGCGTGGGCGATGGTGTGTACCGGTCGCGGGACGGCGGCCGCACGTGGGTGAACACCGGCCTCTCGGACGGTCAGCAGATCCCGGCGCTCGCGGTGGATCCGCGCGACCCGCAACGCGTGTTCGCCGCGGTGCTCGGCCACCCGTACGGCCCCAACGACGAGCGCGGCGTGTACCGCAGTGTCGATGGTGGCGAGCACTGGCAGCGCGTGCTGTTCCGCAACCGCGACACCGGTGCGATGCAGGTGCTGCTCGCCCCGAACGACCCGCGCACCGTGTACGCCGTGTTGTGGTCGGCGCGTCAGGCGCCGTGGGAGGGGCCGGGCCAGTACGTGCGCCCCGCGGACAACGGGCTGTGGAAGTCGAGCGATGGCGGCGAGACGTGGCGCGCCCTGACGATCGGGCTGCCCGGCGCGGCGGACGGGCTCGGGCGCATCGGGATCGCCGCTGCGGCCAGCCGACCGAGCCGCATGTACGCCGTCCTCGGTGCGCGCAAGGGCGGGGGGCTCTACCGCTCCGACGATGCGGGTGAGCACTGGACGCTGGTGAACACCGACCCGCGGCTGTGGGAGCGGGACGGCGATTTCAATGAGGTGCAGGCCGATCCGCACGATCCCGACGTGGTCTACGTCGCGAATATCGTCGCGTGGAAGTCGGTGGATGGCGGTCGCACGTTCACGGCTTGGCGCGGAGCACCGGGTGGCGACGACTACCATCGCATCTGGATCCACCCGGACGACTCGCGCACCCTGCTCATGACTGGCGATCAGGGCGCGATCGTGACGCTGAACGGCGGTGAGACCTGGAGTTCATGGTTCAACCAGCCCACGGCACAGTTCTACCATGTCAGCACCGATGACGGCTTCCCGTACCGGGTCTACGGCGGACAGCAGGAGAGCGGCTCGGCCGGCGTGTCCTCGCGCGGCGCCGATGGCGGCGTCACGGTGCGCGACTGGCATCCCGTGGGTGCCGAGGAGTACGGCTACGTGGCCGCCGACCCGCTGCACCCGGGCATCGTCTACGGGGGCAAGCTCAGCCGTCACGACATGCGCACGGGTGACGTGCAGAGCGTCACGCCGGACCCGTTGCGCACTCGGGGGCAGCGCTGGATCCGCACCATGCCCGTGTTGTTCTCGCCGCGCGATCCGCACGTGCTCTACCTGGGTTCCAATGTCGTGTTCGAGACGCGCAATGGTGGACTGGATTGGAAGGCGATCAGCGGCGACCTCACCCGGACGGCGTATGAGACGCCGCCCAACCTCGGCGTGTTCCGCACGCAGGACCCCGAACACGGCACGCACCGCGGCGTGGTCTACTCGCTCGCGCCCTCGGCGCTGCGCTTCGGCCTGCTGTGGGCCGGCACGGACGACGGACTGATCCATGTCACCCGCGACGACGGCCGCACGTGGCGTGACGTCACGCCCGTGGGCCTCCAGCCCTGGAGCAAGGTGGCCCAGCTCGAGGCCGGGCACTTCGACACGCTCACGGCCTACGCCGCGATCAACACCTTCCGGCTCGACGACGTGGCGCCGCATGCGTACCGCACGCACGACGGCGGTCGCACCTGGACCGAGATCGTGACCGGCATCGGCGCGCACGAGGTCGTGAACGCCGTGCGCGAGGACCCGGTCATGAAGGGCCTGCTGTACGCAGCGACGGAGCGCACGGTGTACGTGTCGTTCGACGATGGCGAGCACTGGCAGTCGCTGCGGCGGAACCTGCCGTGCACGTCGGTGCGCGACCTGGTGGTGCACGAGCGCGACCTGGTGATCGGCACGCATGGCCGGTCGTTCTGGATCCTGGACGACATCACCCCGTTGCGCGCGGCGCGCCGCGTGCTGGCCGCGGGCGCACCGGCGCTGCTGCCGCCGGCCGCCGCGTGGCGCGTGCGCAGCAATCGCAACACCGACACGCCCGCGCCGCCCGACGAGCCGATGGGCGAGAACCCGCCCGATGGCGCGGTGCTGGACTGGTGGTTCCCGCAAACGCCCGCGGGGCCGGTGACGCTCGAGGTGCTGGACGCCGAAGGCGGGCTCGTGCGCCGCTTCGCGAGCAGCGACCCGCTCGACTCGCTGCCCACCACGCTGCAGGTGCCGCTCTACTGGATGCGGCGGCCGCGGGCGTTGCCCGCCGCCGCGGGCATGAACCGCTTCGTGTGGGACCTGCATGGCGAAGCGCTCGCGGGTGCCGACCTCGGTTACCCGATCAGTGCCACCCCGCACGACACGCCTGCGGAACCGCGCGGGCCCTGGGTGGCGCCCGGGCGCTACCGCGTGCGGCTGAGCACCGCGGGACAGCACTGGGAGCAGCCGCTCGAGGTGCGCATGGACCCGCGCATCACCACGCCGGCCGCCGCTCTGGCGCGCCAGTACGCGCTCAGTCGCCAGCTCGCCGGCGCGCTGCGCCGCGATTCCACGCTGCAGGCCCGGGTGCGCGAACGCATCGCCGCGGTGCAGGGCGCGGGGGCGGACAGCACGGCCCTCGTGGCGTGGTCCGCCGTGTTGTCGGGCCGCCGGGGGGAGCGAGGTGCGCCCGCGGCCGTGCTCGACCTGGAGCGCGCCGAGGGCCAGTTCCTGCGACTCTACGATCTGCTGCAGGATTCCGATGCGGCACCGACGCCGGTGGTCGAGCGGCTCGTGCGCGAGACGCTGGCCCGTTTCGAGGACCTGAGCGAGCGCTGCGAGGCGGCGCTGGCGGGGCGGCGGGCATTGCCCTGACGGTCGCAGCGGCCGTGCGATTTCGCTGGCATCGCGCCGCGGACTGACGGAACATGTCGATCGACGACCGGGCACGCTCTTCTCCATGAAGGGCGTGCCCGTCGTGTTCCGGGCGGTACGTGGAGCCAGGCCGGGTCGAGGATCGAGTCATGGCCCTGTCCGAGTACATGCCATATGGCGCTCCCGAACTGCTCGCCGGCGCCGAGGCGCGTCTGGCGCGCGCCACCGGTGTCGCGAGTCTCGCGATCGCACTGCTGGTCGGTCTGGTGGGTGCCGTCGGACTGCGCGTGATGTCCCGCGCCGCCTCGCCGGCACCGGACGCACGCATCGTCGAGTTCCTGCCGCCGATCGACCTGCACGAACTGTTGACCTGGACGCCACCGTCGGGCACGCCGCCGGCCACGGCCGATCCCCACGCGGAGGTCCGCCCACTCCCGGGCCGGCCCGACGACATCGAGCCGGTGTTCGCGGACACGCGGCCGACACTGGCCTCCGGTGCGGTCGCCGGGCCGGCAGGACCCATCGGGGCCGTGCCCGCGGGGCCGATCGTCGTCGCGCCCGAGGACGATCCCCCGGCCGGCACGTTCGTGTTCGCCGAGGAGTACCCGAACCTCGTGCGGTGCGAAGAGCCGCGCTACCCGGACCTGGCGCGCGAGGCCGGCGTGGAAGGCACGGTGCACGTGCTGGTGCTGGTGGGTCTCGATGGCCGCGTACGCAACGCCGTCATCGCGCCGGGGGGGTCGGTGCCCATGCTCGACGAGGCCGCTTTGGTCGCGGCCCGGACCTGCGTGTTCACGCCCGCGCTGGTGGGTGCCCATCCGGTGAAGGTGTGGGTCAGCCGGCGGTATCGCTTCCGGCTGCACTGACCACACGCGGTGGCCGAGAGGAGCGAAGCGGAGGGAGCGCGCGCGGGCTACAAGGCCGCGCGCGCTCGTTCGGCGTCCGCGGCCACGATCGGCAGCAGTTCGGCGATCTCGTCCGCGCTCAGCTCCAACAGCCCGGCCGAGGGCAGCGCATGCAACTCGAGGTCCGGGGCGGGCGAGAGGCTCAGGCCCAGCTTGGCGGCCAGCTGGTCGGCGAACGCCACCACGACCACGTGCTGCGGCTGCGTCGTCAGGTCGCGCGCATGGTGATCGCGCACGACGTCACGGATCACCGCGGGCAGCTTCCACGCCTCGAACAGTCCCTCGCCGATCCGGCAGTGCAGCGAGTCGAACAGCAGGAAGAGTGAGGTCTGCGACAGTTTGCGCCCGGGGTTCTGGCGCTTGATCTCGGCCACCGTGCGCAGCACGACGATCTTGCCGATGTCGTGCAGCAGTCCGCCCAGGAACGCGAGCTCGGGGTCGTTCCCGCGCGTCCGTGCCGCGATGCGACGGGCCCCGATCGCCACGGTGAGCGAATGGTCCCAGAGCTGGTGCAGCAGCGCGTCGTCCTCGGGGTCGGGGCTCTTGAAGACGTTGCGCATCGACACGCTGAGCACGGCGTGCTCGGTGGCGCGCAGCCCCAGCCGGGTCACAGCCTGATGCAAGTCGGCGATCTCGGACAGACCCGAGAACGCCACCGAGTTGGCGTAGCGCAGCAGCGCCGTCGCGAGCGCGGCCTCGCGCTCGATGACCTCGACCAGGGATTCGAGGGCGGCATCGCTGTCGATGAGGTTCCGGACCTTGAGCGCGGTCTCGGGCAGCACCGGGAGCTCGATGCGGCCGGCTTTCACCTCATGGTCGATCATGTCGACGAGCGACATGGGCGCACCGGACGGGGCCGGCGTTCCACCAGCGTGCTGCTCCGACATGGGAAGTCCTCCGGCGGCCGGGTTCCGAGTGAGCCGCACTCTGGAAGTGTCGGGGGGAGCGCGCCGGACTTGAGGGCCGGGTGCCACCCGGGGTCGCGACCGCATGCGGATCGCCATCTGCTGGTCTGGCAACGCACTGCGACCATCGTCTCGGGTTCTTCCTGAGCACAGCCCTGGGCTAGTGCGAGTTCCCGTAGGCCTTCGCCCGCCGCTCCTGGATCAGCCGGATCGACTCCCCGCTCGTGTTGCCGTGCAACATGAGCGGGAGCTTGGTGGCGTAATCGAACTCGGGGTCGCGCTCGGCGTTGTGGCAGCCGCGGCAGGTCCGCTCACCGACCGGGTTGCGCGACTGGCCGTCGGCGCGGTGCTGGGAGCCCATGCCGTGGCAGTTCTCGC
>JBEBGT010000229.1:0-5959 GCA_040081365.1 Candidatus Eiseniibacteriota bacterium
CCACACCTCGAGCGCACCCGCCGGCACCTCGATCGAGAGCTCCAGCACCCGCTCGCCACTCGGGAGCGCGAACGAGGATTCGGTGACACCCTCCGGGAGCGCCGCCAGAGCGGCGTGGGGCAGCAGGAAGCACGAGGTCAGGGCCAGACAGCACAGGACACGGCGAAGGGAATGCATCAGGAACCTCCGGGGCGACGGTGGGGTGTCACTTGAACGCTCATTCAAGTGGACGCAATCTAGCGGGACCGGCCCGCACCGTCAATGCCCTGTCCCCCTCCCGTTCCCCGCTCGCTCGCCGTGCGGGAGCCGGGACGCCAACCCCTCAGGGCAGCCCCTGCCCGCGCGCCGCCACCAGGATCGTGTACCAGTCCTCGCGGCTCAGCTGCAGCGAATCGGCCCGCACCGCGTCGCGGATCCGGGCCGGATCGGTGCTCCCGACGATCGGGATGATGCCCGCCGGGTGCTTGAGAAGCCACGCCAGCGACAACACCGTGCGGCTCACGCCCAGACGCCCGGCGATGCCATCGAGTGTGTGCAGCAGGCCGCGCAGGAAGTGGCCACGCGGGTGGTCGTGTGCGGGACCACCGCCATCCCCCAGCATGCCACCCGCGAGCGGACTCCACGACACGGGTGTGACCCGTTCGGCCAGGCACTGGTCCAGCGTGCCGTCCTCCAGGCAATCGAGTCGCGCCAGGTGGATCTCGACCTGGTTCACCTGCAGCCGCATGGGGCACGCGCGCTGGAGCGCGGACAGCAGGCTCGGCCGGAAGTTGCTCACGCCGAACTCGCGCACCTTGCCCTGCTGGCGCAACTGCTCGAACGCACCCGCGATCTCGGCCGGGTCGGCCAGGTAGTCCGGGCGGTGCAGCATGTAGAGATCGATACACTCCACGCCCAGGCGCTGCAGCGAACGCTCGCACGACGTCACGATGTGCTCGTGCGAGAAGTCCCAGCGCTGCGGCGCGCGCACATCGGGGTCGCCCGCCCAGCGAATGCCGCACTTGCTGCCGATCAGCACGCGGTCGCGCATGCCGCCCACGGCGCGCAGTACACGCCCGAACACTTCCTCCGAGATGCCGTTGCCGTAGATGTCGGCATGGTCGAAGTGCGTGTAGCCGGCCTCGTAGGCCGCCACGATGGCCGCGCGGCCGCGCGCCTCCATCTCGGACGTGAACGCGCGGCGGTCCATGGTGCCGGCCACACGCATGCAGCCGTAGGCGAGGCGCGTCGAACTCAGTGCACTGTTCCCGACCGGGAGACGATCCATGAACTCCTCCTCGGCCGCACCGTAGCGCGCGCTGCCGAAGCTGTCGAAGGTTCCGCACCTCCATGTGGTGTTCGGGGCGCGTCGCCGCTCAGCGGGAGACCAAGCCCGCACGAAGTCGGACGGTCCAGAAGTGGGCCTGTCCTACCCGCGCCCCGCCAGCACTCGATAGGACCCCTCGGACGACTCCGGACTCCGGGTCAACTCTCTCCGACCTCCGGCACGGCGCACGCGAGCGCGAACGCCCATGGTGCCTGGAGGCAGTTGGCCTGCGCAGGCCACCAGCCCAGGAACGGTCCCGGCTGACACGACTCGCGGCCGATCCGCTGCGGTCACCCCGAACCTCCGGAGCGCCCCGATGTCACTCGTCCGCACTCGCACGCCGCGTTCGCTCGTGTGCTGCACGCTGCTGCTCGCCGCCACAGCTTGCGCGGGTGCGGAATGGCTTCCCGTCGAGGCCATCGTGGGCACGCCGGTGTTCGCACTCATCGCCTCCGGCGACACGCTCATCGCCGGCGCCAACGGGGTGCTGTGGACCAGTGTGGATGCGGGTTTCCGTTGGAGCGCACCCCGGACGCTGCCCGTGGCCGGCCGACCGGTGCAGGCGCTCCTGTGGCATGCGGGCCGGATCTATGCGGGCGCGTCGCTGAAGGGCGTGTTCGTGAGTGACGACTTCGGCGTCACGTGGAGCGCGTTCAACACGGGACTCACGGGCGGCTTCCAGGACTCCCAACTGGACGTCACCGACCTGGAACTCCAGGACGGCACGCTCTACGCCGCCACGGCCGGCGCCGGGGTGTACGCGCGCCGGCTCGTCAGCGGCGCCGCCTGGGCGCCCTTCGGCGTCGAGTTCGAGATCCAGCAGGCCGCCAACGTGCGCGCACTGGAGAGCGATGGCACCCGGCTGCTCGCCTCGGCGGGCGTGAACGGCATGGTGTTCGTGCGAGATCCGGGCAACCCCGACTGGGTGGAGTCCGATCTCGACAATGTCGGCGTGCATGCCGGGCTCGCCGCCGAGACCGCGGTGTTCACCGGCACCGGGTGGATCGTGGGCAGCAACATCGGGATCTTCCGCAGCCCCACGGGTGCGGAGCCATGGACGCGTACGAGCCTGGGGCTCGGGCCGGTGGACTGGAGCGCGTTCGCCCTCGCGGGCACGCGGGTGTACGGCGCGTTCAGCTTCGCCGCGGGCGCCTTGGTCATGCAGTCCACGGACGATGGCGCCACCTGGGCGCAGCCGGACTTCCAGCCGGGGGCTTTCGTGATCCGGCTCGCGCTCAGCGGCGGCTCGCTGTTCGCCGCGAGAACGGACGGGCTGTGGGTGCGAAGCGCGCCCGAACTGGCTTCGCCCGCGCCCACGCCGGCTGCCCTTCGCGGGTTGCGCGTCGAGGCCGCCGCACCGGCCGGCGGGCGCGTGCGAGTGAAGTTGGAGTGTCCCGGGCCGGGTCGCGCCACGATCTCGGTTCTCGATGTCCTCGGGCGGCGCATCGGCGAACGGCTCGAGTTCGACGTCTCCGCCGGGGTGCGCTCGCTCGAACTGGACACCACCGGCTTGCCGAGCGGGCACTATCTACTGGCGGCGCATCTCGATGGCGCCACCGCGAGCGCGCGCTTCAGCGTGATCTGAGCAGCGCATTCGGACCGCACGGCACGGGGCCGGGTCGCCGCCCTCGCCCCGGGCCCGTTCCCGGCCACGCGCCACGAGTTCAGTCCCGCGAACTCCAGCCCGGGCGGCCCAGGCCGCGCGTGCTGGCGATGCGCAGGCAATCCACGCAACGGTCCATGGCGGGCGCACTCGCGCCCAGGTGCTCACTCACGTTGGCTCCGCAGAGCGCGATCGGCCAGTCCGCCTTCATCACCAGGTGCGCCACGCGGTCCTTCACGTCGCCGCGGTCCAGTGCTTCATCGAGCAGCGTGGCCACGCCACCCGAGCTCTTGTGTTCGCTCATCGCGTTCCTCCTTCGCCCCGGGAGCCCTCGAACGGCTCGCCGCTCGGCTGCCGCCCGAGCATCCTGCCACAGCCGCGCAACTTGGTGGCAACGCCCGTCACCTCAGCGCGGCCGGGTGCCAACGCCCCACTCGCGCGTCACCTTGGCACCGCGGATGCGGTCGAGCCGCGGGAACACGCGCTTCAGGTACTCCCCACCCAGGATCGAGAGCGAATCGTTCTCGATCGGCGCGTTGCCGTACTCGCCGTTCAGGCGGTCGAGCACGTCCAGCCCGCGCTCGACCTCGGCGATGCACGGGAACCCCGTCACGCCCAGGTAGTTCACGGTGTCGAGTGCTGCGGCCGCGTTGGTCGTGATGGCGATCTCCACGCTGCGCGTGCCGGGCCCGCCGCGCGCGAAGTTCACGCTGCCGCGCCGGTGCGGCCGGCGCACCGGTTCGTCCGCGAACGTGGCACGTTCCCAAGCGTGCGCCACCAGCGTGTCACCGCTGGCGCCGAACTGCACCACCCGCCCGCCCTTCACGCTCTTGGTCTCGCCCACCCGGTAGATGGTGAGCCCGTCGAAGTACCCCGAGCGCACGAGGTGGTACAGCCGGTCCACGCCGAGGGGCGACCACTCGCGCCGTGCCTTCATCGTGAACCGGCCCTTCGTGGTCTGGAACTCGGCTTCGAAGCTGTCCGGGGCCGCCTGCGCGAGCGCGAGCTGCGACGGCAGCACGCCTCGCGGACCGGCGCCTCCTGCGCCCACCGCGCCGATCGCCAGCGCCATCAGCAGCGCGCGTGAGGCGCGTGGGCTGAACCTGCGGCTCCGGGTCATCGCGACATCCTCCCGGGCTACTTCCGGCGCTCGGTCTTCTTGTAGCCCGCGGGGATCTCGAAGCTCGCCGTCGCACTCCCGGTGGTCACACTCAGGACATCCGTGGTGACCGTGAACATCGGCCCCGAGGCCGCGCCCGGCTCGGGCGTCAGGCTCTTCTCGACCTTCTTCTCGGCGGCTTTGTTGAGCTTGCGGCTCAGGAATCCGCCCAGCGCGCCCGAGACGTTGCCCTTCGCGAGCGATCCGCCCGCATCGAGCTTGGCGTCGACATCGTCTTTCGCGTCCTGCTTCTTCGCGTTCTCGGCGCGCGACTTGGACTCCTCCACGCGCGACTTCTCGAGCTCGGCTCTCTGCGCGGGCGTCAGGCCATCGTCCATCTCCATGGTGAGCGTGCTGCGCACCGCCACGCCCTTCAGGTCCTTCATCTTGAGGGCGATCTGGCGCACGGCATCGCCGTGCTGCGCCATGAGCGCACTGGCCATGGTGCGCACCTGCGGCTCGAGGCCCATCTTCTCGGCCCAGCGCTTGTAGTACGCGGCCTGCTCGGCCTGTCCCGGAACGGCGGTGGAGTACCAGCCGTCCAGCTTCATGAGGATCCCGCCCGCCTGCTCCGTGTTGGACTTGTCCTTGGGCGTCCCGGTCAACGTGATCACCCACTGCTCGGCATCGAAGCCGTTCACCTTCTCGTGCTTGCCGGTCCGCTTCACGTCGACCTTGTAGTCCATCTGCACGTCGTCGTGTGCCTTCGCCGGCTCCGCCTTCGCCATCTCGGCCTTGGCGTCCGCCGCGGCCTTGGCCATCGCCTCGCGCATCTCGGCGAACGTCATCTCGCCGTACTGCTTCTTGGCGTGTTCCAGCTCCCAGATCAGTTCGCGGTCGAGCCGCGTGATCGTGCTGCTCGAGCGCGGCTTGCCCGCGAACGTCTTCAAGCGGCCGGTGTACGTGAACTGCTCATCCTCGCGGCCCTTGTCGGTGGCGATCACGCGGGTGGTGGTGGTGGTGCCATTGCCGAAGCCACCGAGCCCCGAGGACACGGTCTTCTCCTGGATCGTCACGTCAGCCAGCGCGGGTGCGGCGAGCGCCAGCAGAACGGGAACGGCGAATGCTGCGCGTGCGAGCGAGCGTGAGTGGAACATGGCGGAGCCTCCGTGGGGTGAGCCAGCGCGCGCACTATGGCCTCGGTGCGGCGCGCCGACAAGGCCGCTCTCGCCCGCTACTCGCGCACCGGCCGCAGCACCCGCTCGGGGACCGCGACCTCGATGCGCGCCACTTGCCCCCCGCGGGAGAACACGTCGCGGCTCGCGTCGCGATCCAGCACTTCGCCCACCACCTTGCGGGTCGTGCCATCGCGCGCGGTCACGCGGATCGAGGCGTTGCCCGCCACGCGCGTGTAGAACACGGGCACCTGGCACACGCTGAAGGCGAGCGAGCCCGCGTTCACCGCATGCGTGCGGAACGTGCCCGAAAGGTCCGGCAGCCGGAACTCTCCCGTGCGCGCCAGGAACTCGGACTCGCCCAGCAGCAACGGCCGGAACGCCAGCCGCCCGTCCGTCACCTCCACACCCAGTTCGCCGAGGCGCGTGAGGATCTCCTCCTTCACCTGCCCGGTCATGCCCGGCTGCTGCGCGCCGCCCTCGGCCGCGGTGTGGCTGTAGGGGTCGGCCGGGAACGCGCCGTACTCGGCCGCGGAGCGGTACCAGATACCCCCACCCGCCCGGCGAGATTGACCAACGAGCACCGCCGACGCCGAGGTGAACGGCCCCAGCTGCAGGTAGCGTTGGAAGGTGCCGAGCACCTTCACCGAATGCTCACGCGAGTAGATCCCGAGACTGCGGCGAAACTCCAGGTTCGCGACTATGTTCGTGTTATTCGGGCTCTCGAGGTCTTTTTTCAAACCGGCGAGCGGATAAGCGACAAACAGCCGCTTCGA
>JBEBGT010000230.1:0-5948 GCA_040081365.1 Candidatus Eiseniibacteriota bacterium
CCCGGAGACGATCGCCCCGACCGCAACCGTGAAGTCCATGAACCGGCTCGCCGTGAGGTCGACATCGGCGACTCGGGTGGCGGCGTACGGCGTCCCGGAGGCAGGCTCCACGGTCACGCGGTACACGCCCGGGGTCACGCCCATGCGGATGAACCCCGCCGCGTTCGAGGTCGCCCTGGTCGACGGCAGGCGCCGGCCGGCCACCGTGTCATCGAACTTGAGCGTGGCGCCGGCCACCGGCTGGCCGTTCGAGTCGCGGATGGTGCCCGCGACGAAGGCGGCGGGCAGCAGCGGCATCGGCAGGATGTCCGTGGTCGGCAACGTCCAGCCGAACACGCGCCCCGGTGCGAGCGCCGTGTCCGCTGGAGTCGCCGTGACGTTGTACGCGCCCCCCTCCAGGTACGAGACGAAGGTCCCGAATGGCGAGGTCAGGTCGCCGAGCGCCGGCTGGCGGCTGCCGTCATCGACACGGTCGAAGTCGAGATCGCAGGGAAACACGCCATTGGTGCCGGTGTCGGGATTCCGCGTGTCCGTGACTCGCCCGCGCGCCTGGGCCGACGGGGGCAGGACGTAATCGAGTGTGACGGGCCCGGTCACGAGCACCGCGCGCACGATGCGCGGCGCGAACCCGCTGTTGATCCCGGGCTGGCACAGGAAGTCGTAACGCTTGCCCGGATCGACGATGAGCCGGTACTTCCCGGCCGCGTCGGTGTTGTCGGAGGGCGCCAGCTTCACGCCGGTCTCCGCGTCGTAGACGTTGAAGTCCGCGCCCTCGATCGGGTTTCCGGACTCGTCTCGGACGGTGCCCGCGACCTCGTCCGCCCGGGCCGTGCTCACCGTCATGCACAGCAGGCACACCGAGAGGAGCGCACGCAGGGACGGCAGCATGTGATTTCGGGTCGTCATCGGTTGTCTTCCTGAGTTCTGTCCCGGCACTCCAGGACTACTTCATCACCGCCACGCGGCGGGTCGTGGTCGTACGGCCATCGGACAAGCGCAGGAGATAGACGCCCGGGGCCACGGGTGCGCCGCGGCTGTCGCGCGCATCCCACGTGAGCGTACGGCGGCCGAGCAGTGTGCCGCTGAACACGGTCGCCACACGGCGCCCGGCCAGATCCCACGCCGACAGCTCGAGCGCGTGCGTCACGCCCGACGTGATGGCCGTGCTCACCGCTTCGCGCGCTGGGTTCGGCCACGGCACGGACAGTTCCAGACCCGCGACCGCCGGCGTGCCGGCACCCGCCGTGGAGTACGTGGCCACCAGGTTCAGCGTGGTGTCGTTCAAAGTGCGGAAGTTCGTGAGCGTGATCGTGTTGAATGCCGCGCCCGCCGGCTTCACCTGCAGCGTGAATCGTCGCTGGTCGGTGACGACCTTGGCCGTGCCAGCGGCGTTCGTCACATCGTCCACCGTGAGGAACTCCTGGAGCGTGACCGCGTCGACGAAGTCCAGGTTCACGCCCTGCACCGGCATGCCGGTGAACTGCTCGACCACGTTCACCGTGACCCAGTGCCCGGCGGCATGCACGATGGTGCCCAGGTTGCGCACGCCGGTGATCTGCAGCGAGTCGAACACCACCGGCAGGAGCTTGCTGGACACCGGCGGCGCGAAGTCGACCTTGAACTTGTAGAGCGGCACGTTCACCGACACGTCACCGGTCGCGTTCGAGACGTCGTGCGGGGTCTGGAGCCGCTTGCGGTACGGCAGGCTGTCCACGTCGCAATCCACGTTCGGCACGGCCACGCCGCCCGAGGTCACGCTATGCGCCGTCAGCGCCACAGCCGGCAGCAGCACGAGGTTCGGCAGGGCCACGTCGGCGTTCACGTTCACGGCCCACGCCGTGCGCGTGGCGAACGCGGCCGTGCCCGGCGGGCTGGCAGTGATGTCGTAGAGCCCGGCGGGGATCACGAACGAAGCCGTCCCGGACACCGACGTATTGTCGCCCGGCGTGAACAACTTGGCGCTCTTCCCCGCGACGCGCACGTCGAGATCGGCGTCCGCGATCGGGAAGAACGACTGGTCGGTGACCGTGCCCGACACCAGGAAGCCGTCCTGCACCGCGACGTCGCCGATCGCGGCATCGACCGTGCTGGCGTCCACACCCAGGATCTCCAATGGCGCCTTGCGGGCCGCCACGGCGGGAATCACGGCCACGTCCCACACACCCGCGGGCACCAGCGCCGAGAACGTGCCGAAAGGTCCCGACACACCGTCCTGCACCTGCGCGGCCGCCGCACCCGTGTTGCTGTCGTGGAAGTTGAGGTTCGCGTTCACCACCGGCTGACCGTTCGAGCCCAGCACGCGCCCCGAGACGTAGCGGCCCGCGACCAGTGTGCGGTTCGTGGTCGTGGTGGTGGTCACCTGGATGCCGTTGCGCGAGTCGTCGAACAAGTGCAGCTGTGGCGCAGGCTGGAACACCAGGTCGTACTTGCCCGCGGCCACCGTGATCGAATAGTCGCCGGTGGCCGTGGTGGTATCACCCGACACCGCCAGCAGCGCACCCGTCTTGTTGTCGAACACGTCGATGTCGCAGGGGTACACCCCGGCGCCACCGGGCGCCGTGATGCGCCCGTTCAGGATGGCCGCACGTGCCGGCGCGGAGAACGCCAGCACGAGGGCACACGTCACAAGGATGAGGATTCGCATGGGGAGTGGTCCTGGGCTCAGGGCTTCTTGCCGCCGCCGGTCCATTCGAGACCGAGGGTGAACGTCGACGAAGTGAAGTTGTAGCTACGATTGTACGGCAGGTCGAACAGCACGACGGTCGAGTTGTCATCCCGATTGCTCGTCTGTGAGGTCGACCCCCACGCCAGACTGGCCTTGAGGCCCGCGCGGACCTCCCGGCTGACCCGGGTGCGCAACTCCAGCCTCTGATCGCGCCGCTCGAAGTTGGAGCCGGTGGGATCCGGGTCCCGATAGCGCCGGATGACCGCACGGGCGGACGTCTCACAGCGAACGCCCTGCCAGTTCCAGCTCACGCCGAAGCCGGAGAAGCGCGTGTCCTTGTCATACTTTACGTCGTTCGCGCGGTCGGAGTCCCACTCGAGCTCGAAATTCAGGTCGACGCCCTTCTGGGGCGTGACGGTGAACAGTGCATAAAGCGCGCGGGAGTGCGCATCGCGTCCCGACAGGCTGTCCGACTTGAAGTCGCGGTGCTCGATCGAACCCTCCAAGCGGCCGCGCAGCTTCGGGCCGAACGCTCGCCGTGCCCCGAACACGAGCGTGCGATCCTCGAATGCACCGCTCTCGTCGTCGCCCGGAGGGAACACCACGCGGTTCGGGGTCCAGGCCCCTTCGAGCGTGTACTGCATGGTCTTCGTGCGCAGCCCGGGCTGGAGCGAGAGCTCGGTGTACTGCGAAGTGTGGGTGTGGCGCAGCAGGCGTGAGTGCGCGCCCAGCTCCATCGAGAACTTGGTGTTCTTGCCCACCCGGCGAGCGCTGGATGAAGCGGCCGCGAGATCGATGCCCTGGTCCTGGAATGTCGGCCCCATCTGGGACAGCGACCCGAGCCTCGGATCCAATCCGGCGAACAGGTTCGGATAGTGGGTGAGCTGCCCCTGGGCCGTGTACTCGAGTGGATCCCAGCCCTTGGCCGCGGCCGAGCGCACGTTCAGCAGCGCCAGTCCCAGCGCGAATACCATTCGCAACCGCACCCGACTCACCATGTCGCGATCTCCTCCTGCCACACATCCCAGCGCGCCGAGTCCCGGGCGCGCTCGCGCGAACCATCGCGCCAGCCATGCACGGCGCGTACGCGCGCCAACGACGCGCGCGCATGCGCGGTGACCAACCCCTTGTCGCACACACCGCCTGCGGTCGCGTAGCCGCGCATGAATGCGCTCCACGCCGCGGGCGCCACCTCGAACGCCTCCCACGCTAAGTGCGCGAGCAGGTTGCCGAGGTCCTCCTCGGCCTCGCCCACGCGGGCGCGCTCCCAATCCAGCACCACCAACTCGTCGCCCACCAGGACTTGAAGTGGATGCAGATCGCCGTGGATGAAAGCCACGTGCCCGCCGCTCGCCGGCAGGGCTTGCACGGCATCGAGCTGCGCATCGAGCTCGGCTGCGAACGCAGGCTCGGCCAGACGAACGAGTTCGATCTGCTTGCGCCCCGCACGCACCGCGGCCGCCAGTTGGCCGTCCGGCGTCGCTGCACTGCCGTGCGCGGCATGGGCGCGCTGCAGCGTGGCGCCGAAGCGCTCCCACGTGGCGGCATCCTCGCGCGCGGGTTCCAGCCCGCGGCCGGGCACGGCCGCGGCGTACCAACCGGGCAGGCCATCGGCGAGCGCCAGCGGCTGCGAGGCCGCGACTCCCACCTCGGCGAGCCGGCGATACGCCTCGCTGACGCGCGCGAAGGCCTTGGCCACGCCACCCTCGGCCCGCAGGAACAGGAAGCGTGCGCCACCCGTTTCGCGCAGCGCGGCGCGCTTGCCGAGCCGATGGCCCGCCGCGCTGTAGCGCCCACTTGTCAGGAGCTCGGCCAGCGCGGGCAACGCCGGGTCCCCCGGGAAATCGAACACCTCGGCGGTCGCACCGAGCTTCAACCAGCGCACCACCTTGCCCGGCAGAGCGGCACGCTCCAGGCGCACGAGCGCGCCGCCGTCGACATCGGGCCACACCGCCGCGACACGCGACACCACGGCATCGATGCCGGGCACGGTGAAGCGCGCGACGGGATCTCCCAGAGCCGCGAGCATGCGGCCCACTTCGGATGTCGCCGCCGGCCGTGGGGCCGTGGCCACCGCCGGGAACGCCCGCACGAGCACCGACTCCGCCGCGCTCAGCGCATCCAGCGCACGCGCGCGCCAATCGGCACGGCCGCGCTGCAGGCCCTCGATCGCACGGCGCGCCTCGGCGGCGCCGAGCTGCCACGCCAGCCGCGCGGCATCGAAACGCTCGGC
This sequence comes from Candidatus Eiseniibacteriota bacterium, assembly GCA_040081365.1. GTDB lineage: Bacteria > Eisenbacteria > RBG-16-71-46 > RBG-16-71-46 > RBG-16-71-46 > JAIOPA01. The sequence goes on from JBEBGT010000230.1 coordinate 4,899, forward strand.
GAGCACGTCGTGCGCGAGCGGTGCCACCCACGCCGCATCGATGCCACGGCTGCGCAGGTCGGCGGCCAGCGAAGCCCAATCCGCATGCGCATCGCCGTTGGCAGCCTCGTCCCAGTCGATCACCGCGAGCTGGTCGCGATCCGCCAGCAGCTGGTCGGTGCCCAGGTCGCCGTGCGTGAACACGCGCGCGGCCGGCGCCAGCGACTCCAGCAGTACGCCGAGCCGGGTGCGCAGCGCGCTGGCGCGCGGCTCCAGTTCGGGCGCCACACGCGCCAGCGCTTCGAGCGCGCGCTGCGCCGGCAACAGGTCATCGCGATCGGCGCGCGTGGCCAGCGTGTCATCGGCCGCGGCGTGCAGCTCGGTGAACGCCGCACGCAGCGCGGCGAGCAGTGCGGCACCGGGCACGGCGGCCAGCGCGCGGCCGGGGGCCACGGCCGTGGCGAACCAGCTGCGTTCGAGGTCGGTGAACACCACCGCCGGCGCACGCACGGCGCGCACGCGACTTGCAGCATGCCAACCGGTCAGCCGCGCGGCGAGTTCTTCCGCCGGCATCACGCGCGCATAGGCGTGCCACGGTTCGCGCGCACCGGACTCGTCGTTCACCAGCTTCAGGTCCAGCTCGAGCACGGCGCGGCGGCCTGGCTTCCAACGCACGGGCCGCACGAACGAACCGCGCGCCTTGACGCGGAAGCCGCGCTCGGCCAGTTCGCTGGCCGGCGCGCACAGGCGGTTGCCCACGCGGCGCTCGTCGGCCACGGCCGACAGGCCCTTCAACAGGCGGTCGTTCGGGAATCCCAGGAAGAGTGCATCGTCGAGCCGTGCGAGCGCGGGGCCGATCACCGGCTCCAGCAGTCGCAGCGTTGCGGCCTTGTCGGCGGCATCGGCGAGCCCTTCGCCCAGATAGAGCGACGCGAGTGACTCCACCACGCCATCGCTCGTCTGCCAGCCCAGACGCACGCCGAGCAGTGCACTCGTGCCGGGCTTCCAGCGCAGGTAGAACGGCTTGACCGAGGCGAGCGTACCGCGCTCGTCGGTGACGGCGGCCAGACG
>JBEBGT010000231.1:0-5930 GCA_040081365.1 Candidatus Eiseniibacteriota bacterium
ACAGCTGCGGAAGAACGGCTAGAACGGGCGTTGCAGGCGCACCGACCAGGTGAACTTGGAGTCCGGGTCGGCCAGGTCGCGCGCCACGTACACCCGGATGTCGTCATCGCTGGTGGCCAGACCGAAGCCACCGTCGGTCTTGAAGTGCTGGTGCTCGATGTCCCAGCGCGAGTGCGCCTGGTCCCAGGCCATGCCCGCGTCGACGAACGCGATCGCATGCAGCCCGGCCTCGAAGCCCTCGCCGCGCAGCGCCCACAGCCCGATCGTGTACTCGGCCTGCGCCAGTGCCAGCTGCTCGCCCTCGAACGCTCCCATCGGGTGGGCGCGCAGCCCGTCGACGCCGCCCAGCGCGAAGCGCTTCTGCCGGGGCAGCGTGCCGTCGGTGGTGGTGCCGGCCACGCCGCGCAGCGACAGCGTGGTGGCGGGCGTGAGCCTCAGCACGCTGCGCACGTCGGCCAGCGCGCGCAGGTAACTGAAGTCGCCGCCCAGTTCGCCGCCCGCGCGCTCGACTTCGATCCAGTGGTAGAGCCCGGCGCGGTTGCCGGCCGTGTGGCGCGCCAGGCGCTCGAGCCGCACCAGCACGCTGTGGGTCTCGCCCTCGTCGACCGCGGGGTTCGGCCGCAGCGGCCGGTCGGTGCGCCACCACGAGCGCACGCCCGTGTTCACGTCCAGCGAGCGGAACTGGTCGCGCCGCGCGTGCACGCTGACGGTGGAGAAGTCGGGCACACGCCACGACAGGTACACGCCGCCGCCCTCGCGCTCGAAGTAGTCGCGGTAGTCGGTGCGGGCCACCAACATGGCCAGCGAGTTCTCGACGTCGTCGACCTGCTGCAGTTCGGGGTGGTCGGTGCGCCGCACCATGCTCACGCCGAACACGAAGCGCGCGGTGGGCAGCAGCGGCTGCTCGAGCTGCACGCCATACAAGGTGCGATCGCGGCCGGTGGCGTACTCGAAGCGCGCGCCGAGCCGCGGGTACATGGTCTGCGGGCGCTGCGCCTGATAGTGGACGCCGTAGCGCATCTGGTCCACGCGGTTGTAGTCCACGGTCATCCCCAGGTCCTGGCCATGACGGGGGTGGTTCGCGGTCCACGGGTCGGGGTGATCCAGCAGGTGGTCGCCCATGGGGGCGCGCAGCCATTCGGACTCGCTCTGCGAGGCGAGGCGCACCGAGGTCGAGTGCATGGGCGGCTCGTGCCCGGTGCTGTCGAAGAACTGGTAGCTGGGCCGGAACGACATGCTGTCGGTGCTCACCGGCTGCGCGGCGGCGCTCGAGGGTGCGGGGCGGAACGTGAGTGTGTCGCGCACGGCCGCGGTGTACTCACGCAGCGGCGTCGACTGCGCGCGGGCGCCTACGGCCAGCAGCAGGGCGGTGATCGCACCACGCGCAGCGAGCGCGGCACGGAAGTGGGGGCGAAGCAGCATCGGTGGGCCTCCGGGCTTTGGACATCGGGGGGGATCGCCCGGTACCCAAGGCAAGCCCCGTACCACCTTACTCGCCCGCAGCAGCGCGGCAAATTGCCGCTGCGCAAGCGGTTGAGCGGGCGTCCGGTGTGGCGCGCATGCCACGGGGCGTGGCGGTGACGCGCGTCATCCGGGCACGGTCGGTGAGCGGCACGATGCTGCGTTCCGCGGGCCGTCAGGAGCCCCTGACCGCGCGGCACGGGGCTCGTCCCGGTGCTCGAGCGCCCGTTCGCCGCGGCTTACCGCCGCGCGATGCCGTACTTGCGCATCTTGCGGTGCAGGTTCGTGCGGTCGATGCCGAGCCCGGCGGCGGCCTGGGTCACGTTCCAGTCGGCCGCATCCAGCGCGCGGCGGATGGAATCGATCTCGCTGCGCGCGACTTTGCCCTTCAGGCCCGCTTCGTCGCCCTCCTCGGGCGGGCTCTCGAGCCATGGGTTCAGGTCGGCAGCACTGATCGAGTCGCCGTTCACCAGCACCACGGCGCGCTCCATCAGGTTGCGCATCTCACGCACGTTGCCGGGCCAGTGGTACTCCTCCAGCAGCTCGCGCGCGTCGTCCGACAGCGTGAGCGGGGCGCGGAGCTCGGCGGCGCAGAACAGCTCCAGGAAGTACGCGGCCAGCCGCGCGATGTCGGCCCTGCGCTCCCGCAGCGGCGGTACGACCACGGGCAGCACGTTCAGGCGGAAGTACAGGTCCTCGCGGAACTCGCCCGACTTCACGGCCGCGCTCAGGTCCTTATTGGTCGCCGCGATCAGCCGCACGTCCACCTTCGACGTGCGCGTGCCGCCCACGCGCTCGATCTCGCCGGTCTCCAGCGCGCGCAGCAGTTTGGCCTGCGCCTCCAGTGCCAGGTCGCCGATCTCGTCCAGGAACAGGGTGCCGTGGTCGGCGAGCTCCAACCGGCCCTTCTTGGTGGTCACGGCGCCGGTGAAGGCCCCCTTCTCGTAGCCGAAGAGTTCGCTCTCGAGCAGGTCTTTGGGGATCGCCGCGCAGTTGAGCTTCACGAACGGGCCGTCGGCGCGCTTGCTGAGCGCGTGCACGGCGAGTGCGGCCAGTTCCTTGCCGGCGCCGTTCTCACCCGTGATCAGCACGCGGCCGTTGCTCGGCGCCACGCGCCGGATCTGCTCGCGCAGCCGGTCGATGGCGGGGCACTCGCCCACGATGCCCAACGTGGCATCGGTGGCCATGGGAGCTTCGCGGTCCCCCGCCGGCGTCGCGGCGGCGCCCGCGCCCGTGGCGCCCGCGCGCCGCAGTCGCGTGAGCCGCACCGCCTCGCGCAGCACGCCCAGCAGGTGCTCGGGGTCGCGGATCGGCTTGGGCACGAAGTCGAACGCGCCGCGCTGGCCGGCCTTCACCGCGTTCTCGATCGTGCTCTCGCCCGAGACCACGATCACCGCGGTGTCCGGCGCCTGCTCGCGAATGCGGATGAGCGCATCGAGTCCGTGCTCGCCCGGCATGGTGAGGTCCAGCAGCACCGCGTCCCAGCGGCGCTTGTCCAGCATACCGTAGCCCTCGGCGGCGTTGGCGGCTTCGCCCACCTCGTGGCCCTCGTCCTCCAACACGGCGCGCAGCGCGGAGCGGATATTGCGGTCGTCGTCGATCGTGAGCACCGCGAACTGTTCCTGCGCCATGCGAGGCGGCTCCTTATGCGAGCGGCAGCGTGAGGCGCGCCAGTGCGCCGCCGCCGTCGCGGTTCATCAGGGTGACGCGGCCGTGATGCTGGCCGGCGATGTCGTGCACCAGCGAGAGCCCCAGGCCGCTGCCGCGGTTCTTGGTGCTCACGTACGGTTCGAACGCCTTGGCGGCGATCTCGGGCGCGATGCCGGTGCCACGGTCGCGCACCTCGACCCACGCCTCGAGTTCGGTCCGGCCCGACACCAGCTCGACCACGCTGCCCGCCGGGCTGGCCTCGAACGCGTTCACGAGCAGGTTATGCAGCGCGCGCGTGAGCAGCAACCGGTCGCCGCGCACGCTCAGCGGTTCGTGGCAGTCCACCTTGAGCGTGAGCCCGGCCGGCTCGTGCAGCGCGCTCGAGGCGCGGGCCAGTTCCGACAGGTCCAGCGCCTCGTCGCGCGGCTCGGGCAGCCGCGCGTACTGCGAGAAGTTGTCGGCCAACCGCGTGAGCTGGTCGATCTCCTCGAGCATCGCGCCCAGACTGCGGCGCGCCACCGCGCGGTCGGCCTCGGGCAGCAGGTCCACGCGTTTCTGCAGCGAGAAGATCGACAGCGACATGGGCGTGAGCGGGTTCTTGATCTCGTGCGCCAGCTTGCGCGCCAGGTCGCGCCACGCCGCCTCGCGTTCGGCGCGCGCCAGCGCGGCGCGCGCTTCGGCCAGGCGCAGGGTCATGGCGTTGAACGACACCGCCAGCGACTTCAACTCGCGCGCACCCGACTCCGGCAGCCGGTGGCTGCGTGCACCGTCCTCGACCTTCTCGAGCGCGGCCGCCAGGCGCGACAGCGGCTGCGTCATGCCGTCGGCCAGCGCACGCGCCAGCAGTGCCGCGCCCACGGCGATCGCCAGAGCCAGCGCCGCGATCGTGAGCCATACGCGCTCGCGGGCGACGTCGACCAGCACGCCCAGCCGGCCGTAGTTCTTGCGCGCCTCGATCACGGTGTTCAGTTGCTCGAAGTACGCCGGGTTCAACCACGCCCCGGTCACCAGCGTGACGCCGTCGCGCACCGGGGCCACCGCACCCAGCACGCCGCTCGGCGAGCGCACCAGCCGCTCGCCGCTCATGGCGGCGGGGATCTCGCTCGACAGGTCCACCGTGTCGGCGGCCGCGCTGCCGGCCGCGATCACCGTGGCGGCCAGCCGCCACTCCGCGCTGTCGCGTTCGTAGACCTGAGCGAAATCGAGGCCCGCCGCACGCAAGCCGGTGCGCATGCGGTCACGCTGTGCGGGGTCGGCGTCCAGTGCGGGTAGCTGGCCGGCCCAGGCATCGGCGCGCTCCACGGCCGTGGTCTCGAGTCGCGTGAGCGTGGTGCGGTTGGTCTCGATGGCGGCTTCGAGCGCGGTCTCGACGCCGGCCTGGTACCAGCGCGAGGTGGCGGCATGCAGCTGCACCTGCGTGAACCACGCGAACACCAGCGTGGGCACAAGGGCCAGCGTGAGCAACGCCAGGAAGAGTCGGGTGCGCAGCGTCATGGGTTCGGTCCTGCCTCCCGCGTGAGCGGGGAGGAGTCGGTCGCGGGGAGACCTTGCGTACCACAACGCCGGTGTCGCATGCGTGGAACGTGCCACATCGGGGCGAAAGCTGCAGGTGAAGCGGCCCGCGTGCAGCAGGCCCGCGCGTCGGTCGGTCGTCAGTCCGACCAGCGGTCCGCACGTCACCCGGATGTCGCCGACCTGCGTCGCGCAGCGTCGCGAGCGTCGTGACCGCGGGCGCCTCGCGTCGCAGGCGGTCCGCGCGACGCCGCATCAGTCGGTGGTGAGCCCGCCCAACTGTCCGCACGCCGCCCAGATGTCGCCACCCTGCGTCTGGCGCACGGTCACGGCCGGGGCCTTGGGCAGCAGCCGGTCCACGAAGCGATCGATGCGCTCCTGCGACGGCCGCTTCCAGTCGAGCCCGGGCACCGGGTTGTACGGGATGATGTTCACCTTGCTCGGCAGTTCGCGCGCGAAGCTCGCCAGCCGGTCGGCGTCATCGAGGCTGTCGTTCACGCCGCCCAGCAGCGTGTACTCCAGCGTCACGCGGCGGCCAACGCTGCGGCCGTACTCGCGGGCGGCGTCGAGCAGTTCGCGGATCGGCCAGCGCTTGTTCACCGGCACCAGCTCGTCGCGCAGCTCGTCGGTGGTGGCGTGCAGCGAGATCGCCAGCCCCAGCTGCAGGTCGAGCTTCGTGAGCTCGCGGATCTGCGGCACCAGCCCGCTGGTGCTCACCGTGACGCGGCGCGCGCCCAGGTTGAGCCCCCCGTGGTCATGCAGGATGCGGATGCTCTCGGTGACCGCGGCCATGTTGGCGAGCGGCTCGCCCATGCCCATGTACACGATGTTGAAGCGGTCGTCCTGCCAGCCGTGGAACTCGGCCATCGCGTAGACCTGCGCCATGATCTCGCTGGCGTGCAGGTTGCGCTTCAAGCCCATGAGGCCGGTCGCACAGAACGAGCACTTGAGCGCGCAACCGACCTGGCTCGAGATGCAGAACGTCAGGCGCTTGGGTGTGCGCATGCTCACGCTCTCGACGCGCGCGCCGTCATGCAGGCGCAGCACGAACTTGTGCGTGTTGCCGTCCGGGCTCTTGTGCACCGACGCCGTCTCGGGCAGCCCGAAGTCGCAGATGCCGCTCATGGACTGGCGGAACGACTGCGGCAGGTTGGTCATGCCCAGCGGATCGCGCACATGTTTCTGGTAGACCCACGAGTACATCTGCTCGGCTCGGAACGCGGGCACGCCCAGGTCCTGCACGTGCCGGCGCAGCCGGTCGCGGCTCATCCCGAAGAAGCTGGGCGTCGGGGACGCGGGCTGGGGCG
>JBEBGT010000232.1:0-5898 GCA_040081365.1 Candidatus Eiseniibacteriota bacterium
ACGCGGGCTGGGGTGGCGCGGTGTGGAAGACGCTGGGCGACCCGATCGTCGACACGTCGAGCCGCTTCGGCGCGCTGCACGTGGGTGGCCAGCGCATGGTGGGCTTCAACAACATCGAGCTCATCACCGACCGGCCGCTCGAGGTGAACCTGCGCGAGGTCGCCGAGGTCAAGCGCCGCTATCCCAAACACACGGTCATCGTGTCGCTCATGGTCGAGTCGGAAGACGACTGGAAGACCATCATCAAGAAGTCGATCGACGCCGGTGCCGACGGTCTGGAGTTGAACTTCGGCTGCCCGCACGGCATGTGCGAACGCGGCATGGGGTCGGCCGTGGGCCAGGAGCCCGAAGTGCTCAAGGTGGTCGCGGGCTGGGCCGTGAAGTACTCGACCGTGCCCGTGCTCATCAAGCTCACGCCCAACGTGGGCGACATCCGCGTGCCGGGCGTGGCCGCGGTGCAGGCGGGGGCGCACGGCCTGTCGCTGATCAACACCATCAAGAGCATCACCGGTGTCGACCTGGACGCCATGGTCCCTTACCCGGTGGTCGGAAAGCGCGCCACGAACGGCGGCTATTGCGGGCCCGCGGTGAAGCCGATCGCACTGCACATGGTGTCGTCGCTCGGGCGCGACCCACGCGTGAACATCCCGATCTCCGGCATCGGCGGCATCACCACGTGGCGTGACGCTGCGGAGTTCATCGCGCTCGGCTGCACCAGCGTGCAGGTGTGCACGGCGGTCATGCACTACGGCTTCCGCATCGTCGAGGACCTGATCGAGGGCCTGTCGAACTTTCTCGACGACAAGGGTATGAAGTCGGTGAACGAGCTGCGCGGTCTCGCACTGCCGGCCTACAGCGAGTGGGGTGATCTCGACCTCAATTACAAAGTGGCGGCGCACATCGATCCGGCCAAGTGCATTGGCTGCGACCTGTGCTACGTGGCGTGCCGCGACACGTCGGTGCACTGCATCCACACCGGCGACCATCCGCTGCCGGCCGGGCACCGCGCGCCGACGCGCGAGGCCGCGATCGCGAAGCGGAACGACACCGGCGTGCACGTGACGTGGGCCGACTGGGACGAGTGCACGGGCTGCAACCTGTGCTCGCACGTCTGCCCGGTGCCGGGCTGCATCACCATGGTCGACGACACGCGCGGCAAGCCGTTCGAGTCGTGGAACGACCGCATCGCCAAGGGCACCGACAAGGTGCCCGGCGGGCTGCATGACTGAGCACCCTTCGGGCCCGCCGGTCGACGGCGCGTCGTCACTGCCCGCCGGTGAACCCGCACCGCCGTCCATGACGCTGTGGGGCCGGCGCGCCGCGCTCTGGTACCTGGTGGTGGGCGCGCTGGCGCTGGTGGCCATGCTGGTCGAGACCGTGCTGGGCCACGCCGGCACTGGCACGATGTTCGCGGCCATCCTGGCCGCGCCGTGGAGCATGCTCGTGGCCGGCATGGCGCCGCCGCTGCCGCGCGACTGGCCCATGGCGGCCGGGCTCGCGGTGCGCATGGTGCCGCTCGGGCTCTTCATGCTGTTGAACGCGCTCATCGTGGCCAGCATCGCGGCGCGCTCGGAGCGTGACTTGAAGACCGGTGTGTCGAAGCCGCTCGTGCTGCTGCTGCTCACAGGGCTCTTGTCGTCGGGCTGCGGGCTCACGTCCAAGCAGGTCGTGATGGTGGCCGCCCCGGTGCAGGTCACCGAGGTCTTCAACGGTGGCGGCCTCGCCATGGTGGTGCTCGAGTTCGACCTGTCGCAGACCGCGGCCTGGAAGGACCATCGTGGCGACATCGCCGCCGTGTCCGACCTGTCGCTGATGGGCGAGTACGCGAACCCGCTCGACGGCCCGTTCGTACCGGTCGCGCCCGCGGACCTCGAGCTGTGGCTGAGCGCCACGCGCGAGCTGGCCATCGAGCAGACGAGCGTGTGGCAGGGCCTGCACCTGGAGCCGGGCCAGACCCACCGCGTGGGCTGGCAGGAGGGCCACGAGCGGCTGGTCGATGCCGCACCGCTGCGAAACGAGATCGCGCACGACGGCGAGTTCTCGCTCGTGCTGCGCCCGTTCGGGCCCGTGGAGACCTCGGCGTTCGCGACCGTGCGGGACTTCCGGCTCGCGGCCGTCCTGCAGGTGAAGTGACCGAGCCAGCAGCGCCCGCGCACGGTTCGCGCTGGCTCGCGCTGTTGTGGCTGGCGCTCACGTCGCTGCTCGGCATGAGCACGTGGTTCTCGGGCACCGCCGTGCTGGTGCCATTGCGCGCCGCGTGGCACCTGTCGGCCGAGCAGAGCGCGTGGCTCACGATCGCCGTGCAGTTGGGGTTCGTCGCGGGCGCGCTGTTGTCCGCGCTCACGAACCTGCTCGACGTGGTGCCCGCGCGGCTCGTGCTGGTGGTGAGTGCGCTGGCCGCGGCCGCGGCCAACGCGGCGTTCGGACACGCCACGCAGCTGCCCATGGCCCTGGTGTGGCGCGCGCTCACCGGTGCCTGCCTGGCCGGCGTGTACCCGCCGGCGCTCAAGCTCATGGCGACCTGGTTCCGCGCCGAGCGCGGCCGCGCGCTGGGGATCATGGTGGGTGCGCTCACACTGGGTTCCGCGGCGCCGCACCTGGTGCGGGGCCTGGGTGAGTTCGCGTGGCGCGAAGTCGTGTATGCGACCTCATGGCTGGCGCTCGCGGGCGCCGCGGTGGCGCTGCTGTTGGTGCGCGAGGGTCCGTTCCCGTTCCCGCGCGCGCGCTTCGATCCGTCGCAGGCCGGCCGCGTGTTGCGCGACCGTGGCGTGCGGCTGGCATGCATCGGTTACTTCGGCCACATGTGGGAGCTGTACGCGATGTGGGGCTGGATCGGCGTGTTCCTGGCCGGCCGGTTCGAAGCGCAGGGTTCGGGTACCCGCACGGCTGAGCTGTGGACATTCGCGGTCATGGCCATCGGCTTCGCGTCGTCATGGTGGGCGGGCGGGTACAGCGACCGCGTCGGGCGCACCGCGAGTGCCGCGCTCGCGATGGTCCTGTCGGGCGCATGTGCCATCGCGATCGCGTTCCTGCACGCCGCGCCCTTGCCGCTCGTGCTCGCGCTGGCGCTGCTGTGGGGCGCAAGTGTGATCGCGGACTCGGCGCAATTCTCGGTGATGGTCACCGAACTCGCGGATCCGGCCTATGTGGGTACGGCGCTCACGCTGCAGTTGTCAGTCGGGTTCGCACTCACCGTGGCCACGCTGTGGTTGGTGCCGTGGCTGCGCGAGCTGGGCGGCTGGCAGGCCGCGTTCCTGGCGCTCGCACCGGGCCCGGTCGTGGGCGTGATCGCCATGACGCGCCTGCGCGCGCTGCCCGAAGCCGCTCGACTTGGCGGCGGCCGGCGCTGAGGGGCCGCGGGTGAAGTGACCGCCCGCCACCGAAGCGACGCGATTGGAGCGACTTGCCTTGGTGCGCCCGCTGGAATCCCGGCCGAGCCCGGCCAGCAGATGAGAATGCAAGTGCAGTCGCCGTTCGATGCAAATGCATGAATTCCCATTGACCTGCATATGACATCTGCGAGACTCCGGGGACGCTGGCGAGGCTGCGCTCGCCAGTGGGAGAGGTCCCTTGTCCCTTTCATTCTGCTGGAGGGCTTCATGACCCTGTTCTCCTTCCCCCGTAGGACTGCGCTGGTCACCGCTTTGCTGGTGGCCTCCGCGGCATTGTTCGTGACCGGCTGCAGCAAGGACCGCGCGAATCCGCTTGCCCCGGGTGCCGACGCCCAGGTGCACGAGGAGCTGTTCTCGCTCCTGAACCCACACGTCCGTGCGACCAGCGAAGTGCAGCTGCGCCACACCCCCAACCTGATGGCGCTTCGCGGCGTCGTCGGTACCGCAACGGGCATCGACGCGAACGGTCGCGTGGGCATCATGGTGCTCACCGAGGAGCCGCTGGGTGCGGGCCGCCTGCCCGCCATGCTCGACGGCGTGCCGGTGTTCGAGGAGGTCACGGGCAAGATCAAGGCGATGGCGGTGGCGGACCACCGCGTGAAGCAGACCCCGCCGGTCCAGATGGGCACGTCGGGTGGCTGGCGCTTCGACCTCGCGAATGGCTTCTGCTGCGGCGGCACGCTGGGCTCGCTCGTTTCCAAGGGTGGCGCGCAGTACGTGCTGAGCAACTACCACGTGCTCGAGGCCGATATCGTGGCGGGTGGTAACTCGCGGGTCGCGACGGCGGGTGATGCCGTTGTGCAGCCGGCCCTGATCGATGTGTCGTGCAATGCCGCCACCGCGCAGAACGTGGCGACGCTGTCGGGTATCAAGAGCCTCCCGGGTTCCAACGTCGACGCCGCCATCGCCCAGGTCGTCTCGGGTCAGGTGCGCACGGACGGTGCGATCCTCGAGATCGGCACGATCAGCTCCGCCACCGTGGCGGCCTCGCTGAACAAGGCCGTGAAGAAGTCGGGCCGCACCACGGGCCTCACGCGCAGCAAGATCTCGGGCCTGAACGCCACGATCAGCGTGGCGTACGAGAACGAGTGCGCCGGTGGCGCCGCGTTCACGAAGACGTTCACGGGCCAGATCGTGATCTCGAACCGCGGTTCGCGCTTCCTCAACAGCGGTGACTCGGGCTCGCTCATGGTGGAAGACGTCACCACGGGCGCGCGCGCGATCGGCCTGCTGTTCGCGGGTGGCTCGAGCACGGCGATCGCCAACCCCATCGGCCAGGTGCTCAGCTTCCTCGGCGCCACGATGGTGGGCAACTAGTCCTCAACGCCGCACGCACGACACGGCCGCGTCGCCTTCGGGCGGGGCGGCCGTGGGCAATTCGGGGCTGGCGCCCTGCGGCCAGGACGCGGGAGAATGGCGCCGTGAGGAGCGAGTGGGAGGAGCACAAGGTCGTCGAACGTCGTCGTGTGCGCGTACGGTGCCGCGCGTGGGCCGTGCTGTGCGCGCTGCTGCTCGCCGGAGGGACGACCATGGGCTGCGAGGACGAGTCCCTCCCCGGGAGCACGCCGTTGCGGCCGCTGGCCGAGGTGATCGCGGCGCACGCGGACTCGCTCATGGCGGTGCCCGATGTCGTGGGCGTGTACGAGGGCGCGGACTCGCGCGGGCGCCCCGTGCTCAAGGTGATGCTCGCCCGTAGGTCGGCCGAGGCCGAGCGCCGGCTGCCGCGGCAGCTCGAGGGTTACCGCGTGGAGCGCGAGGTCACGGGGCCGGTGCGGCCGATGTGAGCCGCGGCTACCAGCTGCCGCCGGTGGGGCCGAAGTAGCGGTGCAGTTCGGCGCGCGCCACGCGGTTCTGGCGGTCCGCCCACACGCTCACGAGGCCGTTGCGGTCGTCGCTCAGCACCGCCACGCCGCGCGTCTCGGGCTCGAAGCGGTTGAGCCACGCATGCGAGAGCTGCTGTTCGGCCCACAGGGCCTCCGGGTTCTGGAAGAACGTGGTGGGGTCCGGGAGCTGGTCGTCGGTGAACGCGAACGGCTGCCGGGACGCGAGCAGGATGACGGTGCCCATGGCGTTGGGGGGTTCGCTCGTGGGCAGCGCCAGCACGTGTGGGAAGCGCGAGTGCAGCGTGGCGGTGAGCGCGCCGAGCAGCGGATCCTTCCAGCCCTCGGTCTCCACGATCATGGCCGCCAGTCCGTCGTCGAGCAGGTGATCCGCCATCTGGCCCACGAACTCGCGCGTGCACAACGGGTACGGCACATCGGCATCGGCGAACGCGTCGACCACGATGACCGAATGCTTGCCCTCATCGCGGCGCAGGAACTCGCGCGGCGCCATGAGCTCGAGCGGCAGCTCGCCCGGCTTGTAGGCCACGGGCCGCGACGCCTCGACCGCGTCGCTGTCGGGCTCCACCACGCGCACGCGCCAGCCCGTGCGTGCGAATTGCAGCGGAAGCGCGCCGCCGCGCAGACCGAACACCAGCATGGAGTCGCGCCCCGGCCGCATGAGC
>JBEBGT010000233.1:0-5854 GCA_040081365.1 Candidatus Eiseniibacteriota bacterium
TGCGTGCCTGCCTGGGGCGCGACGAACCGCGCGGCTCGCTCACCGAGAGCGTGCGCGCGCTCGCCGGCGAGGCGCTCACCGGCGACCGGCGTCGAGCGCCGGTGCGCGCCGAGGAGCTCGACAGCCTGCGCGTGCTGGTGGCGTTCGCGGGCGACGAGCGCGCGATCAGCGATCCGTTCCAGGTGAACCCGATGCGCGAGGGGCTGCGCATCGCCACCGAACGCGGCACGGTGGCGTTCCTGCCGGGCGAGGCGCGCACCGTGTCGTGGGCGCTGTCCGAGGCGCGCCGGATCGGCGTGTTGGGCCGGACCGAGGACGCGCGCTTCAGCCGCTTCGATGCCGTGGTGCTGTCCGGGCCGGCCGTGGTCCGTGATCCCGCCGTTCGGTCCGCACATTAGAAGTGCCGTTCATCTTCACCCGTCACCTCACTCCCAAGGAGTCGCCGTGATCTCCCTGCTGCGCCGTGTGCCGATCGCGTTCGCGTTGCTGTCGTGTGTGCTCATGCTGGTGGCGGTTCGCCCTGTGAGCGCCGCGGGGTCGCGGGTGGCCGGACAGGTGCTCGATGCCGAGACGCAGGCCCCGGTCGGGAACGCCGACGTGGAGCTGCAGAACTCGGGCGGAGGCCCCGGCTACTTCCGCACGCGCACCAACGCCAAGGGTGAGTTCGCCATCGCCAACGTGCCGGCCGACCGCTGGTACCTGGTCACGGTGTCGGCGGATGGCTACACGGACTGGGCCATCGAGAGCTGGCAGTTCCCGGCCGCGCAACGGGACGTCCGCCTGGCGGTGCCGCTCGATCGGGCCGGCAAGCTGGACGTGTTCACGCGCGCGAGTGACGGCAAGCCCGTCGCGGCGGCACGCGTCACGGTGCGGCGCGATCGCGGTTCCAACTGGTGGGAAGCCTACCGGCGGGACCCCGAGCCGCGTTGGACCGGACGCGACGGGCATGTGGTGTTCGAGGGCCTCTCGGGTGGCGCCTGGAGCGTGTCGGTGGAGGCCGCTGGCCTGCGTGGCGAGGAAGCGCGCGCGGTGCCCGTGAAGCGCGGGCAGGTCACGCCGGCCACGCTCACCCTGACGCGCCCCGGCAGCCTCTCCGGAGTCGTGCGGCTGCCGGACTCCACGACGGTGAGTGGCGTCAACGTGGTCGTGCGCGGTCCCGCCGAGGCCACGGCCACCACCGATGAAGACGGCGCGTGGACCGCCACCGACCTGCCGCCCGGCCGCTATCGCGCCGAGATCTCCTACGACGGCTTCACGTCGAACGGTGCGCGCGACGGGCTCGTGCTGGCCGAGGGCGAGTCCAAGGGCGGCATCGTTCTCGCGGGCACGCCGCGCCCGCAGTCGCTGGCATTCGTGCTCGAGCGTGACGTGTTCGTACCGCAGCTCACCGAGGAGTCCGGCATGAGCGCGCGACCGTCGATCGGCGTGCGTGCGTTCCGGATCGCCGCACTCGACCTGGTGCTGTACCGCGTGCCGTTCGCGCGGCTGCTCGAGCGCGCGCGCGGCAAGGGTGGGGTGGCGTCGCTCGAGGCCGACACGGCCGGGCTCGAGCGCGTGCACGCGTGGCGCTACGACCTGCCCGAGGGCGCGCCGTTCGCGTGGCGCGAGGCCCAGATGACCCTGCCGCTGGACTTGGCGCCCGGCGCGTACGTGCTCGCGGGTAGCGCGGGCCGGCTGCAGCGCCGGCAGTTGTTCTTCGTGAGTGACCTGTCATTGGTGGTGAAGCGCTCAGGCACCAAGCTCGCGGCCTGGGTCGGCTCTCTGCGTACGGGGCTCGCGTTGCCGGGCGTGTCGCTGTACGTGCAGCCCACGGCGGGCAGCGGCCCCGAGTCCGAAGCGGCACGCCGCGCCACGGCCGCGCTCGCGGGCAAGCCCGTGGTCACCGACGCCGATGGCCTGGCATGGCTCACGCCACCCGCCGGCGGCGGCGAGCTGAGCGTGGTCGCGGCCGCCGAGCGCGCCGGCATCGCGGTGGTGCAGCCGCCACTTGCCAACAGCCAGGCGGTGAGCGGCGACAAGCTGTTCCTGTTCACCGAGCGGCCGCTCTACCGGCCTGGGCAACCCTTGCACTGGAAGCTGTTCGCGCGCCGGGGTGCCGGAGCGGGCTACGTGCTGCCGGACCGCACGCAGGTGCAGCTCACGCTGCGCGGGCCCGAGCAGGAGATCGAGGTACCGCCGGTCACGCTGTCGGCGCTGGGTTCCGCGACCGGTGACGTCGCGCTGCCGGCCGACGCCCCGCTCGGCGACTGGACGCTCACGGCGAGCGACGGCCATGCCTCGGACGACGCCACGTTCAGTGTGCAGGAGTATCGCAAGCCCGAGTTCAAGGTCGAGGTCACGCCCGATCGCGAAGTGTCGTTGAACGGTGACGACGTGCGCTTCAAGGTGTCCGCCAGCTACTTCTTCGGCGCCCCGGTGGTGGGCGCCACCGTGCGTTACACGCTGTTCGAGTCGCGCCTCACGCCGGAGCCGCGCTGGGACGACTGGGACCCGTGGGGCGATGGGAATGGCGAGCGCGAGGGCGGTGGCTACGGCCGGCTGCTGCAGTCGGGCGAGACGCGCACCGATCTCGATGGCGGCGTGTCGGTGTCGTTCACGCCCGCCCGCACCACCTACGACCGCAAGCTCGTGCTCGAGGTCGAGGTGCTCGACGGCGCGCAGCGCGTGGTGAGTGCGCGCGGCACCGCGCTCGTGGGGCGCGGGCAGTTCACGCTGCGCGTGGTCCCGGTCACGCGCATGCTCGAGGCCGGCGCGCCGATCGTGGCCGATGTGTACGCCGAGGACTTGCTCGGCAAGCCCGTACAGGCCGCGGTCACCATCGAGCTCGACCAGGACGTCTGGAACCCGGTGGAGCGCCGCACCAGCAAGAGCGCGCGTCCGCTCGCCACGCTGCAGGGCACCACCAGCGCGCTGCGCGGCAGCGTGCGTGCCACGTTGTCGCCGGCCATCGCGAAGTCGGGCTACCTCACCGTGCGTGCACGTGCGCAGGACGCGCGCGGCAACAAGCTGGTGAGCGAAGCACACGTGTGGGTGTACGACGCGCGCGTGTGGGAGTACGGCTATCGCTACCCGGCGTTCGAGGCCGTGCCGGACCGCGATCGCTGGTCGCCGGGCGACACCGCGCGCATCCTGGTGAACACCGACGTCAAGGACGCCGCGATCCTGCTGAGCGTGGAGGGCCGCGAGCTGCACGAGCTGCGCGTGGTGCACCTGATCGGGCGCACGGGGCTCGTGCGCGTGCCGATCCGCGCGGACTATGGCCCGAACGTGTTCGTGAAGCTGCACGTGCGCCGTGGCCGTGAGGTGCGCACGCGCACGCTGGAACTGCCGGTGCAAAGCGAGCGTCATGACCTGGCCATCACCGTGACCAGCGATCGCGCCACGTACCGGCCGCAGGAGACCGCGAAGCTCACGGTCGAGACGAAGGATGCCGCCGGCCGGCCGGTGCCCGCCGAGGTCGCGGTGGGGGTGGTCGACGAGGCGCTGTACGCGCTGCGTGCCGATGCCACGCCGCGCGCGCACGACGTGTTCTACGGCCGCATCGCCGATGCCGTCACCACCGTGGCGGCGTTCCCGGTGCTGTTCTACGGCGGCGCCGGCAAGGGCGACGCCGACAACGTGCGGCGCGACTTCCGCGACGTCGCCGCCTGGGCGCCGGAGGTGCGCACCGGTGCCGACGGCCGCGCCCAGATCGACGTGCGCTGGCCCGACAACCTCACCACCTGGCGCGCCACCGCGCGCGGCGTGAGTGACGCCACGCTGGTGGGCGAGACCGTGGCGCGCGCACTCGTGAGCAAGGACGTCGTCGCGCGGCTCGCCGTGCCGCGCACGTTCACCGCGGGCGACGAAGCCCAGCTCGTGTCGGTGGTCACGAACCGCACCGGTCAGCCGATCGCGAGCGTGAAGCAGGCCGTGAGCGTCGCGGGTGCCGTGAAGCTCACCGGCCCTGCGAACGCGACCACGGGCATCGCCACCGGCGGCGAGGCGCGCAGCCGTTGGAACGTCGCGCTGGCGGCGGACTCCCCGCGTGACGGCAGCGATGCGCGCGCCACGTTCACGTTCCGCGCCAGCTCGCCGGCCGACGCCGATGCGCTCGAGCAGTCCGTGCCGGTGCGCCCGCGCGCGGTGGCGCTGCGCCTGCACGGCGCCGGCACGCTGGTCGCCGGAGCGGCCACGCCGGTCGCGCTGCCCAACGACCTCATCGCGAGCGGCAGCCGCGTCTCGATCCGTGCGCCGCGGTCGGCGCGCGCGCTGTTGCGCGGTGCGGCGGACTGGCTGGGGGATTCTCGCTACGGCTGCACCGAGCAGACCGCGAACAAGCTGTGCGCATTGCTCGCGGCTGCGGGCCCCGAGGCCGATGTCGTGCAGCTCGCGCACGACGCGCTGCCGTACGTGCAGCGGCTCGCGGCGCTCAAGAGCAACGACGGCGCATGGGGCTGGTGGCCGGGCGGGGACAGCGATCCGTACATGAGCGCGCTCGCGGTGGATGCCCTGCTGCGTGTGGCCGAGCGCGGGGTGCAGCGTGAGCTGGCGCGGCAGACCGTGAGCTCGGCGCAGTACACATTGCTGCGCCAGAGCACGGCACTGCGTTCGCTCGACGGCGAGGCGTACTTCGCCATGCGGCTCGCCGGCGTGCCGGCCGGCAGTGGAGACGACAACACGTTCGGCGAGCTGCGCTCGGCACTCTCGGGCCTGCTGGGCAGCATCGTGGCGCAGCGCGAGCAGTTGTCGCCCGGTGGGCTGGCGTGCGCCGTGCTGGCTTGCGCGCGCTCGGGCCGTGCGGCCGATGCCGCCACGCTCTTGGAGTCGATGTGGACGCGCTCGGTGCTCGCGAACGGCACGCGCTCGCTGCCGGGGGGCGGTGACGACGAGTGGCTCGCCGACGAGGTCGAGCACACGGCGTGGGCGCTCGAGGCCGCGTCGGTGCTCGCCCCGAACGATACGCGCACGCGGCAGCTCCTCGACTGGCTCGCCGCGCAGCGTGACGGGCGCGAGTGGCGTTCCACTCGTACCACGGGTGCGGTGGTGAACGCGCTCGCGGCGTGGCTCGCCGCGCACCCCGAGCCCGGCACGGTGCCGCCGGCCAGTGTGCGCTGGAACGGTGAAGCCCTCACGGCCGACGCCGCGGGCGAGTTCGCGGTGCCGCCGGCGAAGCTCAAGCCCGGCGCCAACACGCTCGAGATCCGCGCCGAGGGCGCGGCGCCCACGTGGTGGTCGTGGTCGGCGAGCGCGAACGTGCCGAGTCCGGGGCCCGCGCCCGACGTGCGCCGGCTGGCGGTCAAGCGCGAGTACCTGCGCGCCGTGCGCACGGCCGACCGGCGCGGCCGGCCGCGCTGGCTCACCAGCGCGCTCGACGACAAGCAACCGCTGCGCGTGGGCGAGGGCGTGCTCGTGCGCCTCACGCTCACGGCCCCCAAGGACCTGCGCTGGCTGGCCATCGAGGACGCCGTGCCCGGCGGCTTCGAGATCGACCAGATACTGCCCGAGGGGGTGGACCGGCCCTGGAACACGTTCGGCGAAGCGCGCGACGGCATGGCGGTGTTCTTCCTGGACCAGCTCGGCTCCGGGAGCACGGTGATCGAGTACCTGGTGCGGCCCGAGATCGCGGGCGTGTTCACCGCGCTACCGGCCGCGGCGTTCGGCATGTACGACCCCGCGCTCGGCACGCGCAGTGGCGAGGCCCGGTTGCGCGTCGTGAACCCCTGACCCGAGACTGCTGCGCTCATCCCCATCGCCCCGATCCGCCGAGGAGAAGCGCCATGTTCCAGATCGCGAAACCGGAACCCGACGAACACGCGCCGTACTATGGCAAGTACATCCAGTTGGTGGGCGATGACGCCATCGCCACGCTGCG
>JBEBGT010000234.1:0-5853 GCA_040081365.1 Candidatus Eiseniibacteriota bacterium
AATCGTCTCCGCCCCAGCGGCGGCCGCGAGACCCGGCGCCGCTGGCGTGCGATTCCGCGCGGGCGCGGGCGCGCTGGCGGCCGCGACCGGAGCGTTCGTGACGGGCACGGGGGCCGCTACCGGCACGACGAGCGGTGTCGGCGTGGAAGTCATGGGCTCGCGGGGAGCCGGCGCCGCCTCTGCGATCGCCGGACCACGCCTCACGAGCCCCTCGAACAGCGTCACCATGGCGACGCGGCGCGGTTCGAGGTCCTCCCCCGGAGCGCCGTGCAGACGCGCCTGGGTGTCGCGGATCAGCGCGCTCAGCACGTCGACCGACTGGAGGATGGCATCGAACTCGGCCGCCCCCAGCGCGTAGCGGCCCGCGCGCGCCAGGTCCAGCATGTTCTCCACGGTGTGCGCGAGCTGCTGCATGCGGCCCAGCCCGAGCGCACCGGAGTTGCCCTTGATGGTATGGAACGGCCGGAACACGTCGTTCAACAACTTCTGGTCACCCGGGGTCGCCTCGAGCTGGAGGAGTGTGTTCTCGATCGTCGCGAGGTGGTCGAGAGCTTCCGCCACGAACATCGCCGCCAGGTCGGGGTCCATCTTGAGCGATGCCAGGTCGTCCTCGACCGTGGGCGGGCCCGGTGGCGCTTCCGCCACCGGAACCGGCGGTTCGGCGCCCTGCGGCGCCACTTGGGCGAGCCAGTCCGCGAGCCCGGCCAGATTCGGCGAGCGCAACACGGCACGCGCGCCATCCGCATGCTTGCGGTCCGCCGGCGTGCCGCAAGCCTCGAGCGCCACCACCCCATCGGCGAGCCGGTCGCGCAGCGTGTCGGAGCCCTCGGGCTCGATCGCCATGGCGACCGCCAATCGGTTGAGCACAGCTTCCAGGTTCTGACGCGGGTCCGGCATGGTCAGGCGGCCTTCCTCGAAGTGGAACGGGCCTTCGGAGTGCTGCGTGCGATCGCGACCGGCGGGCGGGGACTGCTCCACGGGGAACGGGCGGCGGCCATCGCCGCACCGAACATCACCTTCTCGAGCTCGCTCACCGCCGCCAGCGCACTCTCGGCTTGTGCGGACAGCTCCTCGCTCGAAGCGGCGCTCTCCTCGGCGCTCGCGGCGGTCGTCTGGGTGACGTTCTCCATGCGCGCAATGGCCTGCGAGACCTGGTCGATGCCCTGGGACTGCTCGCGGCTGGCGATACTGACCTGCTCCACGAGCTCCTTCACGCGCGCGACGCCGGTCGTGATGCCGGCGATCGCCTGTTCCACCTGCGCCACGCGCTGAGCCCCCTGCTGCGAGTTGGCGATCGCTTCCTCGATGAGCACCGAGGTGTCCCGGGCGGCGCTGGCCGAACGCTGCGCCAGGCTGCGGACCTCGTCGGCGACGACCGCGAATCCCATTCCCGCCTCGCCGGCACGCGCCGCCTCGACCGCGGCGTTGAGAGCGAGGATGTTGGTCTGGAACGCGATCTCGTCGATCGTCTTGATGATGCGCGAGACCTTGTCACTCGAAGCCCGGATCGCTTCCATCGACGACACCATCTCACCGAGCACGACATTCGAGCGCTCGACCGCCTCATTCGCCTCCGCCATGAGCTTGGCGGCCTCCGCGGAGTTCTCGGCGTTCTGCCGCGTCATCGATGCCATCTCCTCCATGGAGGCCGAAGTCTCCTCGATCGAGGCGGCCTGGCTCACGGCGCCCTGCGACAGGGCCTGAGCGGTCGACGACACATGCCCCGAGGCCGCCGCGACCTCGGACGAGCTCCCGCGCAGTTCTTGGCTCACGGTTCGCATCGCTCGGGACATACCCGCCAGCGACCCTACGAACGCCACGGCGATCGCCACCGAGAACACCAGCGACAGCAGCGTGTTGCGCAGGACCGCGGCCTTCTCGTGGCGGAACGCAGCGGCCTGTTGCTCGGCATAGGCGTTCATCGCCTGGGTGAGCGCGATCGCCGAGGCGGCGTTGGACTGGAACTGCGGATCCAGCACTTCACCCCGAACGCGTGCGGCCCGGGTGAGGTCGCTGGCGGCGAGGGCCGGGAGGAACTGTTCCTCGACCTCGCGGAAGAAGTCCTTGGCGCTGCGCGCATGCGCCTCCAAGCGGGCCAGCATGTCACGATCGGCGGCGAACTGCTTCCTCCACACCGCGTCGCGCTCGTGGAACCCGCGCTCGAGCTGACGGAGCTGTCCCACCATCGTGTTGCGCCGGGCTTCATCCGACTGCGCGGCCAGCTCGAACGTGAGCAGGTACGGCTCCAGCAGATTGAGGGGCGGGGGCACGATGTCGGCGACCGCATCCTTGCCGAGCCCGGTGTTGCGCGCACTCTCGTCGAGCGCGCGCACACCCAGGAACGACAGGGCGGAAGACAGACCCACGGCGATCACGAACGCTCCCACCAGGACCGAGAAGCGCCCCTGGAGTCCTCCCGGCATCGCTGACGTCATCTCACGTCCCCCCACGGTCGTGTCGGTGATGGCCTGCTCAGGCCGCGTTACGCTTGCGGTGGTTGCCGCCGGACTCGAACGGCACGAACCCGCCGTCGTCGTCGAATGGGATCATCTCCGCGCCCGAACTGGTGCCGGTGCTGGTCCCGGTGCTGAGGCCGATAC
This sequence comes from Candidatus Eiseniibacteriota bacterium, assembly GCA_040081365.1. Lineage (GTDB taxonomy): Bacteria > Eisenbacteria > RBG-16-71-46 > RBG-16-71-46 > RBG-16-71-46 > JAIOPA01. The sequence continues at coordinate 2,601 of JBEBGT010000234.1, forward strand.
CGGGCTTGCGCACCGCGCCGCCCGGCCGGGAGGCCTGCGGCTTGCCAGGCTTCGCTCGCTGCGCCGGAGCCGTGAACCGCGGTGCGGAAACCTCGCGCTCGCCACTTCCCGCCACGAGGCGCTCAAGCGTGCTCACGCTCGAGAGCACGCTCTCCGCCTGGGCCGAGAGCTCCTCGCTCGCGGCGGCACTCTCCTCGGCGCTGGCAGCCGTGGTCTGCGTGACGTTCTCCATGCGCGAGATCGCCTGCGACACCTGGTCGATGCCCTGCGACTGCTCGCGGCTGGCATCACTCACCTGGTCCACGAGCGTCTTCACGCGCGTCACGCTGTCGGTGATGCCGCGGATCGCCTGCTCGACGTGCACCACCCGCTCGCCGCCCTTGGCGGCGTTCGTGCTGGCCTCTTCGATGAGCACGGCCGTGTCACGCGCGGCCTGGGCCGAGCGCTGGGCCAGGCTGCGCACTTCGTCGGCGACGACCGCGAAGCCCATGCCCGCCTCGCCCGCACGCGCGGCCTCGACCGCCGCGTTCAGGGCCAGGATGTTCGTCTGGAAGGCGATCTCGTCGATGGTCTTGATGATGCGCGACACCTTGTCGCTCGATTCCCGGATCGCGCTCATGGACTCGACCATCTCGCCCAACACCATGTTGGATCGGTCGACGGCCACGCTCGCCTCGGCCATGAGCTTGGCCGCCTCGGCCGAGTTCTCGGCGTTCTGGCGAGTCATGGAAGCCATCTCTTCCATGGAAGCGGAGGTTTCCTCGATCGACGCCGCCTGACTGATCGCACCCTGCGAGAGCGACTGGGCCGTGGTGGCCACGTGACCCGAAGCGGATGCGACTTCCGACGAGCTGAGCTTGAGTTCGGTGGCGACCGTCGACAGCGTCTTGACCGCGGCCCGCACCAGGAAGAACGCCGCGATGCCGATGAGCAGCGCGACGACACAGAACGCGATCTGGGTGTTACGCGCCGAGCCGAAGGTCGCTTCCGAGCTCTGCTCGAGGGCGGCCACGGCCGCCTCCTGCGCATCCTCGACAGCCTTGGAGGCCGCCATGGTCTTCTCGGCGTCGAGACGCACCGTCTCGTAGTCGGACTTCGCGACGGCGGCCTCACCCCGGCCCGCCGCGGCCGCGATCCGTTCGAAACCGCCCTTCCAGGCCCCGAGCGCTTCCTTCAAGGCCGCCTCCAGCTGCTGCAGATGCGGGTCCTTCGCGTTCTTCTCCATCTCCGCCACCAGTGCGCCGGCTTCGATGATGTGGGCCCGCACTTCCTCGGTCTTCGTCTTCACCACATCGCTGTTCCCGAGACTCGCCGCCAGGATCAACGTCTGCGTGTTGCCATCAGCGTCATCGACGAGCCCGCCGATCTCGACCGCGCGGGCATGCTCCGCGCCAGCCTCGATCACACGGTCACCGTCGTCCTTGACGCGCAGCACTGCATTCGTCCCGAAGGCGGCCATCACACAGGCCAGCAGGACCATGGCACCGACCGTGGCGTAGAGCTTGTTCCCAAGGTTCCAACGCATGTCTCAGGCACTCCTCAAGAAGGCGGGGCGAAGACGATCCGGCCACCCACGACGGGTGGGGATGGGCATCTCGGCAGGGCTCAGTATCGGGAGCCCGTTGCGCGACTTGAGGAAGCCCGTCTGGTCCAGACGGACCACTTCGAGTGCAAGTCCGAGCACCGCCTCAAGCTTGGTGGCACGCGCCCGAGACTGGCTCGACGGCAACCGCGACCGCGGCTGGCCGGCGGCATTTCACATGGACTCGTGAATCGGGGGCTGCATGGCCCACGCGAAAACCGCGCTGGTGGTGGACGACTCGTCCGTCATGCGCGAGATGGTGGCGCAGACACTGCGCAAAGCCGGCTTCGAACTCCGGTTGGGGGCGAACGGCCAAGAGGGCCTCGACCGCCTGGCCGGCACTCCCGTGGACCTGATCGTGACCGACGTCTACATGCCGGTCATGGACGGCATCTCGTTCGTGCGGGCCGTGCGCGCCCGGGCGGATGGCAAGCGCGTCCCGATCCTCATCCTCACGACGGAGACCAAGCCGGAGATCAAGCAGCAGGGCAAGGCCGCCGGTGCGTCCGGCTGGATCGTCAAGCCCTTCAATCCCGACATGTTGCTGCAGGTCGTCGCGAAGCTGCTGCCCTGACGGTGAGCCGCCCGGAGATCCCCCACGCCATGGAAGCCCGCGAGCCGGTGCCCCACTTGGAATGCACGCACGCCGCCAGTCAGGAGGCGCGCGAACGCGTGCAACAACTGCAAGCGGAGATCCTGGTGGCGCTCAGCACCGAGTTCGCGGCCGCGCAGGATGGACTGGGGCGTGCCCACCGTATCACCAGCGAGGCGGCGGGCAGGCTCGTGCAGGCGTTCGGGCAGATGCATTCCGCGGTGCAGTCATTGGACGAACTCCTGGCGGCGCATGAGAGCGGTATGCCGCCGGGGCTACACGGTGAGCTGCGGGCGTTGTCGATGATGATGACCTCGACGTCGCGCTTGGCCACCGAGAGCCTGCAGTTCGAGGACCTGAATGCGCAGTTGCTGGCCGAAGTCGACGCACGTCTGCAAGGGCTGCAGCGCATGAGCGCCAGCCTGGCGGCCCCGCGCGTCTCCCCGGCGGGCAGCGCGGCGTGCCCCGCCGGGGCGGCGCTCGATGCCCTGGCCGGTGCGCTCCGCAATGGGCTTGCCGACCTGTCCGCCGTGCAGCGCACCGTGCAGCAGCGATCGCTCGATCCCGGAGAAGTGGACCTCTTCTAGTCGGCCACGACGGCCTGGGAGTACGTGTTCATGGATGACGAACTCAAAGAGTTCCGCGACATGTTCTTCGAGGAAGCAGGTGAGAACCTGCAGACCCTCGAGGGCGGCCTGCTCCGGCTCGAGACCGCGGGCGAGGACGACGAACTGCTGAACGGCGTCTTCCGGGCCGCACATTCCATCAAGGGCGGCGCGTCGAGCTTCGGCCTCACGGACGTCGCCGGCTTCGCCCATGTCATGGAAGGGCTGTTGGACCAGATCCGACGGCACGAGCGTCTCATCACGAGCCAGATCGCCGGGCTCCTGCTGCGTGCGACCGACACGCTGCAGGGGCTCATGAACGCCGCACGCTCCGGCGACCCGCTGCCAGCCGGCGTCGACGACATGAAAGCGGAGCTCGAGCTCGCACGCTCGCAGCCCCAGGATGGCCGCGACGCGCAGCCGGACTCTGCTGCAACCTCACCCGCCGCCACGCCGGTGGCCGCCGTCCCCGCC
>JBEBGT010000235.1:0-5853 GCA_040081365.1 Candidatus Eiseniibacteriota bacterium
GGACGGGCCGGGCGAGCGCCAGCGACACGACGCGTTGCAGCAACTGCCGGTAGCTCAGCTTGGCGGCCAGCGCGGCGCTGGCGAATTCTTCTTTCTCGGCGATCTCGGGATTGGGATTCGCCTCGAGCAGGAACAGTTCGCCCTTGGGGGTGAGCCGGTAGTCGACGCGCGCGTAACCGTCGAGCTCGAGCATGTGGTACACGCGGCGCGTGGTGCGTTCCAGCAGTCGTACAAGCGCGGGGTCCAGGCCCTCGGCGCGGTGCGCGTCGATCTCGTGCTTCTTCTGGTACTCGAGGCTGTGCTTCACGCGTTCGGTGGCAATGGGCTCGGCGGTCTCGGCCAGCTTGCCGAAGTCGAGCTCCCAGGGCGGCAGCGTGCGCACGCGCTCGTTGCCGATGGCCGATACGTACAGCTCCCGGCCCTCGATGTACTCCTCGACCAGCGCATCGGTGCCGATGGACTCGTGCACGAAGCGCACGCGATCGGCCAGGCGCTCGTCGGAATCGACCAGGCTGGCCTGCGCGATGCCCAGCGACGACTCCTCGCTGGCGCTCTTCACGAACAGCGGGAACGCCAGGCTCTTGGGGCGGATCGCCTTGCGCCCGCGCGGCACCACGAAGAACGCGGGTACGCGCACGCGATGGTAGGCCGCGATCTTCTTGGTGATGACCTTGGAGCGCGCCAGGAACAGCCCGCGTGGGTTGCAGCCGGTGTACGGCAGCTTGAGCAGTTCCAGGTAGCTCACCACGTGCGAGTCGAAGTCGGAGAGGCCGTAAAACTCCTCGAGCAGGTTGAACACCACGTCGGGTTCCCACTCCTCGGCGGCCACGCGGATGGGGTTCAGCTCGTCCTGCACGCCCAGCGGTCGCACCTCATGACCGATCTTGCGCAGCGTGTTCACGACGCCGAACTCGGTCTTCCAGCGGTGCACTTCCTCGGGCGGCTGGCCCTTCAGGGAATCGGGCGGCACGAGCGAGGGATGCATGAGCACGAGGATGCGCAGGGGCTTCTTCATGGGGTCACCATCGGGTCACGGCGCGCACGGGTGCGCGGGCGCCGTGCCGCGGGTGCCGGGGGCGCGGCCGGTTCACAGGGCCACCCAGTTCCGGCGGGAGTAATGGAAGTGCACGGTGCGCACGGTGAGCAGTAGCGCGAAATCCACGCGCTGGCGCCGGTCGTCGCGTGCTGCGCGCAGCTCGAGCGCCATGGCGCGCGAGATCACGTCCTCGAGCACGTGCTCGAGCGTGAACTGCGACTCGCCCGTGAAGCGCGCCACCATGCGGCGGATCTCGGCGCGGTAGCGCCGGATGAAGCCGGCCGCGGGTTCGCCGTGTTTGCCGGGCTCGGCGGCGAACAGCCGCTGCAGGTCGCGGTCGGGGATCGTGGGCCGGCCGCTGGCGTGGTGCGCCTGCTTGGCGGCGTAGTGCTCGCGCAGCGTCTGCTTGACCTGCGACAGCGGCTCGACCTGGCGCCGCGTGCGCACGGGCGGCGTGGTGCCACGCAGCTCGCGCATGAGCTCGTCGATGTACTCGAGCTTCTTGAGCGCGGGCCAATCGGCGTAGCGCCGGCGCCATTGTGAGCGCGGCGCCAGCCACACGGCGAACGTCTCGGCGAAGTCCTCGTGCGGGTGGGCCTGCGCGTAGTACTGCCGCAGGTGCTGCACGAAGCGCTGACTGGCGGGGTTGGGGCGGTAGATCGTGGGGTAGGGCCGTGACGGATCACCGAACGTGCGCCGCCAGCCATCGCGGCGCTGCAGGCGCCAGGCATGTTGGATGGCGTGCGCCGCCTCGTGGCGCAGGATCATCATGCATTCCTCGCGATTGCTGCCCTCGGCCTCGATCATCATGGAGCGCTCGAGCTTCAGGAGCCGCGGGTGCACGAGGTAGAACGGCGCCGCGATCCCGGGCACGCCGTCGGGCGAGAACCACTCGGTGCTCACCCACACGTGGGGCTTGAAACGGAGCCCGCGCTCCTCGAGTTCGCCCCACACCTGGTGCACGAGCGGCTCGAGCGCGCTGGCTTCGACGTTCACGTCGAGGTCGCAGAAGCGCAGGTCGAGCAGCCGCTCGTCTCCGAGCGCGGCCCATCGGCGTACCTTGCGCGTGGGCATGGCCCTTGGCCTCCGTGCGGTGGTGCGGTTGACGCGTTCGCGGCCGTGCCGCGAACATGCACGGCCCGCGCGATCCTCGCGCAGGCCGTGCCCGCGCTGCGATCCCGCCGTGCCAGCCGAGCTCCCCCCATGGGCGGATCACCCGTGGGCACTCCCCTCAAGACGCGCATCCTACTCAAGGACCGAGCGATGACGAAACCCCGCCGAGCTCCGGCCGCCGCTTCCCGGCGCGCACGCCCCGACCGCCACGCGCTCTACGAAGTCGCGGTGCAAGGCGTGGACTGGGATCTGGACTTCCTGGAGCGCGTGTTCCGCTACCGGCACAAGGGCCGCAACCCGCGCACGTTCCGCGAGGACTTCTGCAGCACGGCCGCGCTGGCGGTGGCCTGGGCGCAACGCGGGCCGGAGCGCGAGGCGTGGGCCGTGGACCTGGATCCGGAGCCGCTGGCGTGGGCGAAGAAGTACCGGCTGCCGTACGTGCGCGAGGTGGCGGAGCGCGTGCACCTGGTGCGTGGCGACGTGCGCAAGGCGCAGAAGCCCTTGGTCGACGTGGCGTGCGCCCTGAACTTCTCGTGGTGGGTGTTTCATGAGCGCACCGACCTGGTGCGCTACCTGAAGGCGGCGCGCGCGGGGCTCAAGCCCGGCGGCGTGCTGGTGCTGAACCTGTTCGGCGGCAGCCGCGCCGAACGCGCGCTCACCGAGCGCACGCGCAAGCGCGCCACGAACGGCCCCGATGGCACCATGCTGCCCGGCTTCACGTACATCTGGGAGCACGCGCACTTCAATGCCGCCGACCGCGGGCTGCTGGCCTACATCCACTTCGAGTTGCGCGATGGCCGCAAGCTGAACAAGGCGTTCGTGTACGACTGGCGTATGTACACGGTGCCGGAGTTGCGCGACTGCATCCGGGAGGCTGGCTTCGGCGACTTCGAAGTGTGGAGCGAGGGCTGGGACGCCAAGGCGAAACGCGGCAACGGCGTGCTGTACAAGCGCACGGATCTCGACAACGACGACACCTGGATCGCGTACGCGGTGGCGACGCGCTGAAGCCGGTGCGACACGGCGGCTGGAAGCCGTTCTGACCCGTGCGCCGCAGCGCCCGGCGGTCCGTCGACGGAGGCGCGGCGCGGTGGGCGGCGGGTGAGCGGGCTCGCCGGGCCGCTCGCGCATGAACCGGCTTGCGCTAACGCACGGGTAGCGCGCTGTGCCCCAGATGGCAGCCCACGCAGCGTGCGGCGCTGCCGGCGGCACCGCTGTTGAAGCCGCGCACCTGCGCGGGGCCGTGCGCGGTCATGAGCGCGCGCCCGCGCGCGTCGGTGAGCTGTTCGAACAACGGCGTGTCGGCGGGCAGCGCCAGTTCCACGCGGCCGCTGGCGGGCACGGGCACGTCGAACAGCCGCTGCACGGAGTCGGCGCCCACGAGTCGGTACACGTGCAGCCGCGCGCTGTTCGTGCGCGCGGGTGCGGCGGCACCGGCGAAGACGTCGGTGTCGAGATAGGTGAACGTGCGCAGCGAATCGCGAGCCGCTGCGGCGGCCGGTCGTGCGGGCGGCGCGCGGCGCGCGGGTGGTTCGGGCACGAGTGCGGCGTCGAGTTCGAGCGTGAGCGGGTAGTCGAGCAGCCGCGTGCGTGTCTCGCCGTCGGCGCTCACCAGCCAGAGCCCGAAGTCACCACGGCCGCTGGGGTCCAGCGACAGCAGCACGCGGCCATCGCTCAGTCCCACGCCCGCGCAGGCGGCGGGTGCGGCCAGGTTGGAGTTCTCGGTGTAGGGGTCGCCCGAGTCGTCGCCGATCGCGGCCCCGGCCACGCGCCTGCCGCCGGATGGCGGCGCGCCATAACGCTGCAGCGACAGCGTGCCGGGCCGGGGTGCCAGTCCGGTGTTGCGCGCGCTCAGCGCCAGCCAGTCGCGCGCACCCACGGGTGCGGGCTGCACGCCCATGCCGCGCCGGCGTGGCAGCGCGCCGCCGGCGGCGAGTCGCGTGCGCGCGAGAGCCGCCCGGCCGCGCGCATCGCGCACGAGTTCGGCCGACACGACCTGCCACACGTTCACGCTGTCGGTGGTGAGCGCGCGAACGGGTTCACGCGTGAGCCCCGAGTCCGCCGCACTGGTCCACGGGTTGAACCACCAGCGCGTGAACACGAGCCGGCCCGTGCGCGCATCGCGCACCGGGTCGAGCGCGCCGTTGGCCTCGTGCGTGAGCGGCTGCGGCGTGCCAGCGGGCGGCAGCAAGTAAAGCTGCGTGATCGGCGAGCGGTCGTAGAGCGCGCGCCCACCCGCACGCGTGCTGGCGAACACCAGCGAGTCACCCCACCAGCACGGGTCGGCGTCGTCGCCGGGCGAGTCGAGCCCGGGCTCGGCGCACGACACGCAGCGCGGCTCGCCGCCGGCGCGCTCGACCACCCAGATGCGCCAGCGCGCGCCGCCGCGCTCGCGCCCCGCGAATGCCACGCGCGCGCCGTCGTCCGACACCGCGGGGTCAGCCACGTCGAGCATGCGTCCGGCCGCCAGCAAGGGCCGCACCCGGCCGTCGCGCGCGCGCTCCATGAGCGCGCCGCGGCCCGAGGCGAACGTGCCGTGCGGGCCCAGGCCCGGCACCTGCCCGGCCTGCGCGCCACGGAGCGGGTCGCGCGTCACGAACACGATCGCGGGCAGGCCGGCGCGCGGGTCCGCAGGCGGCGTGCGGGTGGCGGACACGGTCAGGAGCGCGGCCACGGCGAGCGCGGCCGCCACGGCGGCGCGCCCGCGGTACCGCGCGGCGGGCCGGTGGCGGGATTCGGGCATGACCCGATGCTACACTCGCGCGCCGCTGACGTCCCAGCGCGCATGAAGCGCATCGAGCCTTGTGGGAGGCCGCCGTGACCGAAGTGCTGTTGGTGCTGAGCACGTTCGCCGACGAGGACACCGCCGCGCGTGTGATGCGCGTACTGGTGGAGGAGCGGCTGATCGCATGCGCCAACATCGTGCCGGGCGCGCGTTCGGTGTACCGCTGGCAGGATCAGGTGAAGGACGAACGCGAAGTGCTGGCGTTCATGAAGACGCGCAAGCAGGACTGGGTGGCGCTCATGTCGCGTCTGCACGAGCTACACCCGTACGACGTACCGGAGTGCATCGCGCTGCGCGTGGCTGCGGGGGCGCCCAAGTACATGGCGTGGTTGGACGAGGTGCTGTCGGCGGAGGACGCGTGAGCGCAGCCGGGCCGCAACCGCGCACGCTCCGAGACGGCGCTCACGCCGAGCCGGTGCCGGGTGTGGGCGCGCTGGTGCTGGCCATCGAAACGAGCTGCGACGACACGTCGGTGGCGGTGCTCGAGCGCGGTGTGCAGTTGCGCTCGCACCTGATCGCCGCGCAGGACGTGCACCAGCTCTACGGCGGCGTGGTGCCCGAGCTGGCGTCGCGGGCCCACGTCGTGAACGTGATCCCGGTGCTCGACGAAGAGGTGGCGCTGCGGTCGCTGCTGGCCGAGTGGCCCCCCGGGCTCGTCGACGAGATCGCGAAGTACTACACGATCGATCCGAAGCGCGTGTTCCTCGTGGGCCACTCGAACGGCGGCGCGATGTCCTTCCGGCTCGGCTGCGATGCGCCGGAGCGCTTCGCGGCGATCGTCGACCTCGCGGGTCCGTTCTTCATGGATGCGACGAAGTGCAAGCCGAAGGCGCCGGTCAAGGAAAACTTGGGATAGAGATCGGCTGTAGCCGCGCCCACCTGTGCGGTGGCGGCGGCCAATTGGCGCTCAGCATTGCGT
>JBEBGT010000236.1:0-5805 GCA_040081365.1 Candidatus Eiseniibacteriota bacterium
TGCGCCAATCGCACCGTTGACCTGGAGCCGGCGCGTCTTGCTGCCGCTGCAAGCACGGGACTGGCCCGTTGCACGCCTGCGCGACGTGTTGTTGCACGAGTTCTGCCATGTGGCTCGGCGCGACAGCCTCACGCAACTCATGGCCGCCGTCGTGCGCGCCGCATTCTGGTTCAGCCCCGCCGTGTGGCTCGCCCTACGCGAACTCCGCTTTGAGCAGGAGCACGCCTGCGATGAGCGCGTCGTGGAATGCGGCGCCGAGGCCGTCGCGTACGCACAAACCCTGGTCGATGTCGCCGCGACGTCGCATCCCGGGCCGTTGGAAGCGGCTGTTTCGACCGCCATGGTGCACCACTCAAGTCTCGAACGACGCGTCGCGACGATCCTGCATCGCGGGCCTGCGCGGCCAATCGGCGGTGCGTGGATGGCCCTCATCAGCGCGTCGCTGCTTCTTGCCGGTTTGGCCGTCGCCACGGCGCACCCGATCGACCCCTCGCGCAGACTTGGACCGTTGGTGCCGCTCGACACCACGCTCCAGGCGCCGCGCGATCTCTGGATCTGGCGCGACCTCGACCAGCGTCTGAAGTTCGCCACGCCGCGCAGCGTGCAAGTGAGCCGCGACGAGATCGAGGCGACTGATGCCGTCTCCCTCGGCGCGGCGCTCGGCCTCACCCGATCGGGGGCGTCACGCGGGGTGGTCATCAATCGGCGCGCGTGCGTGTTCGTGAACGGCGTCGCGCGTCCGGGCTATCCTGTCGACGCGATCGACGCAGGCGACGTGGAGTTCGTGGAGGCGTATCCTCCGGGCTCCGATCTCACGCGGACCCTCGCACTCCGCTGGCCCCCCGGCGCGACCTGCGGGGTTCCCGACGGCACCATCCAGGCACACAGCGCTGGGGCGCGGCAGGTCGTGCAGTTCGTCGCGGTCTGGTTGCGCGCACCCTGAGTCGCGCTGCCCCGTCAACGCCAGCATGGACCCTCGCGCTGCCTCGCGCGCATGGTCCGTGCGGACACGCTACAGCTCCAACTGCCCGCCGAGCGCCGTGCGACAGAAGCTCACCCGATGGTGCGCGGTGAGACCCGCCGAGCGCAGCCCGGCGATGTGGGCCGGCGTCCCGTAGCCGGCGTTGGTCTCCCAGCCGTAGAACGGATGCCGCGGGGCGAGCCGCGTCATGAGCCGGTCGCGCACGACTTTCGCCACGATGCTCGCGCAGGCGATCGAATAGCACTTGGCATCGCCGCCGACGATCGCGCGATGCGGCACGTCTAGCGTCGCGATCGGCTTCCCGTCGACGAGGATCTCGTCGGGGCGGACGGCGAGCTTGGCGATCGCGCGGGCCATCGCGCGCGCGTTGGCCTGGTAGATGTTCCAGCGGCCGATCTCGTTCACCGAGCTCGCGGCGACGGCCACCGCCACCGCCTCGGCGCGGATCCGGAGTGCCAGGCGCTCGCGGGCAGCGGCGGTGAGCTTCTTGGAATCGGTGACCCCGGCGATCGCGCGCCGGTCGGTCGGCATGATGATGGCACAAACGACGACGGGGCCCGCGAGGGGGCCCCGTCCGACTTCATCGACTCCAGCGATATACCGGGAGCCGGCCTGGCGCAGCGAACGCTCGAGGGCGCTCCAGCCGCCGGCCAATCCCTTACGCCTGCGGCTCGCCGGTCACGGGAACGACCACGCGGACCTTCTTCTCGGCGATACGGGCAGCCTTGCCGGTGACTTCGCGGAGGTAGTACAGCTTGGCCCGACGGACGCGGCCACGGCGCACGACCTTGATGTCGGCGAGCATGGGCGAGTGGAGCGGGAAGATGCGCTCGACACCGACGCCATTCGAGATCTTGCGGACCGCGAAGGTCGCCCCGACGCCGGCGCCCTTGCGGGCGATGCAGACGCCTTCGAAGGCCTGGATACGCTCCTTCTCGCCTTCCTTGACGCGGACGTTCACGCGGAGCGTGTCGCCAGCGCGGAAAGGCGGCACAGCCTTGAGGTATTCCTTCTCGGTCTCAGCGAACGGATGCATATGTGGCTCCGGACCCGCGGGGGTCCTCAGGGTGTCGTGATGAGCCTTGTAAGCTATTCTGGCGGATGGCGTTGCGCAACCGGGCCCATCACCGCGGTTTCGACCGCTCCCGGGTCAGTCGCTCACCCTCGTCCTTCCGCCATTTGTCGATCGCCGCATGGTTCCCCGAGAGGAGGACGTCGGGCACGGTGTGGCCCCGGTACTCGGCCGGCCGGGTGTAGCTCGGGGCCGACAGGCCCCGGTCGAAGAACGAGTCGGTTCGGGCGGACTCGATGTCGCTCATCGCCCCGGGGAGGAGCCGCACGACGGCATCGACGATCGCCAGGGCTGCCGGCTCGCCGCCCGACAGCACGAAGTCGCCGAGCGAGACCTCCTCGGTGGCGAGGTGGTCGGCGACACGCTGGTCGACGTCCTTGTAGTGGCCGCAGAGGAGCGTCAGCTCGGTGCCAGCGGCGAACCGCTCGGCGTCCGCATGCGAGAAGACCTTCCCGCGCGGCGAGAGGAGCACGATCGGCGCCTTCGCGCCGACCGATTCGACCGCATCGAAGAACGGCTGCGGCTTCATGACCATGCCGGGCCCGCCGCCGAACGGCGCGTCATCCACCGTCTTGTGCTTGTCGGTCGCGAAGCTACGGAGGTCGATGCCGTTGTACGCGACCAACCCGGCTTCAGCGGCGCGCTTGGGGATGCTCAGGCCAAGCGGGCCGGCGAAGAAGTCGGGGAAGATCGAGACGATGTTGACGGTGAGCATGTTCAGCCGTCGATCAGGCCGTCGGGAAGGCTTGCGCGGATCCGGCGGGCCTCGCGGTCGACCTCGATGATGAACTCCTCGACGAACGGGACGCTGTGTACGCCCTTCGGCCCCTTGAACTCGAGCAGGAGCCCCTGCGGCAGGTCGTAGAACTCGATCACCTCGCCGATCGGCTCGTCCGACTCCGCGTCGACGAGCGCCATGCCGACGAGCTCGTGCGCGAAGACCTCGCCCTCGTCGGGCTCGGAGAGCTCGTCGAGCGGCGCGAGCAGCGTCCGCCCGTTCCACTTCTCCGCTTCGGTCCGGTCGGCGATCTCCGCGAGGATGAGCAGCCAGCCGTCCTTCACCGGGCGGAGGCCGGTCACGTGCAGCTCACGCGGGAGCGTGGTCCTGGGGTCGACGAAGAGTTCGCCGTCCTTTGTCCCTTGGAAAACACGACGGCCGGGCGCGAGGATCGCGTCCGGCTCGTCTGTCAACGCTTCCACTGCCAGCTCTCCCCGAACGCCATGCGGCCGCTTGACCCGCGCCACGGAGGCGCAGTCGGGGAGGCTCACGGAACTACTCCTTCACCGGCACGGCCTTCGCGGCGAGCTTGGTCGCGAGGCGCGTCTCGTGGCGGGCCTTGAGGACGCCGGCCTTGCGGAGGAGCGAGCGGACGGTGTCCGACGGCTGCGCGCCGACGTTCAGCCAGTAGTTCGCGCGCTCGACGTTGAGCGCGAGGGCCTGCTCACCCGACCGGGGCGCGTACTGCCCGAGGATCTCGAGGAACTTGCCATCGCGCGGCGCGCGGCCATCGGCGACGATGATGCGGTAGGTCGGGGCCTTCTTGCGGCCCTGACGGCGGAGGCGGATGCGAACGGCCATGATCTGATCCTGTGGTACGGGTTGCGGGTCCTGCGCTCGAGCTCATCGCGCGTGCCGGCGTTTCCGGTGCGCACTCGAGTCCTTCGACTTCAGGTGGTAGGAGATAGGTGGTAGGAACCACCACGGCCTCGCACCTCCACCTATCACCTATCACCTATCACCTATCTCCTGCCTGCCGTCGCCTTCTTCATCATCTTCTGCATCTCGCGGAACTGCTCGAGCAGCTTGTTCACCTCGCTCACCGGCCGGCCACACCCCTTGGCGACGCGCGCGCGGCGCGAGCCATTGAGGATCGACGGGTCCTTCCGCTCCTGCGTCGTCATCGAGAGCACGATCGCCTCGAGATGCCGCATCCGCTTGGGGTCCACCTTGTTGGCCTGCGCCATCATCTTGCTGTTCACGCCGGGCAGCATCTTCAGGATGTTCTGGATGCTGCCGAGCTTCTCCATCTGCTTCATCGCGCCGAGGAAGTCCTGGAGGTCCATGCCCTCCTTCCGGATCTTCTTCTCCATCCGCTTGGCTTCGTCGGCGTCGAACGACTCCTGCGCCTTCTCGACCAGCGTGAGGACGTCACCCTGCTGGAGGATCCGGCCGGCCATGCGGTCCGGATGGAACTCCTCGAGCGCGTCCGACTTCTCCCCGACGCCGATGTACTTGATCGGCCGCTTGATCGTGCCATAGATGCTGAGCGCCGCACCGCCGCGCGCATCACCGTCCATCTTCGTGAGGATCACGCCGGTGACGCCGAGCGCCTCGTTGAAGCCCTGCGCGATCTTGACGGCGTCCTGACCGGTCATGCCGTCGGCCACGAGCAGGATCTCATCGGGCTGCACCGCGTCCTTCAGGCGGCGCAGCTCGTCCATCATCGCTTCGTCGATCTGGAGTCGTCCGGCGGTGTCGATGATGACGACGCGGTCGCGCTCCTTCTTCGCCAGGTCGATGCCGTTGCGCGCGATGCGCACGACGTCGTTCGTCGTGCGATCGGCGTACACCGGCACCTGCAGATCCTTGCCCAGCGTCTCCAACTGGTCGATGGCGGCCGGGCGGTAGACGTCGGCCGCGATGAGGCGCGTCTGCCGCCCTTCGGCCTTGAGCTTCCGCGCCAGCTTCGCCGTCGTCGTCGTCTTGCCTGACCCCTGCAACCCGCCCATGAGGATCACGGTGGGCGGCAGCGTCGACATCTTCAGCCCTTCGCGCCGCTCGCCGAGCATCATGGTCAGCTCGTCGTAGACGACCTTGACCAGCTGCTGGGCGGGGCTGACCGACTTGAGCTGCGCGATGCCGACGGCGCGCTTCTCGACGCGTTCGAGGAACTCGCGGGTGAGCTGGAAACTGACGTCGGCTTCGAGGAGGACCCGGCGCACTTCGCGCAGGCCCTCCTTGATGTCGGCTTCGGTCAGAACACCGCGTCCGCGCAACTTCGCGAACGTGGCTTCCAGTTTCTCGGAGAGTTCAGCGAACATAGAGCCACATAGAGCCTTGGAAGCTAACGACTTCCGGGGCCTCGGCCAAGGGTCTCCGGCTCGCCGGATCCGAGTGCTTTTCTGCGCGGTCGGGACTTCGCGCGGCGGGTGGCTCCCGGGCCGTCGCGCGGCCGCTGGTTCACCGCGCGACGGCCCGGCGCTCCGGGTCAGTAGTTGATCTGTGCCTGGAGTCGCAGGAAGCGGCCGACCTGCCGGTTGCCGACGGTACGCGAGTCCTCGAAGAGGCGGTCCGAGTCCGTGAACTGGGCGGTCAGCTCGAGGCTGGAGTTCACCAACCACTCCACGCCGGCCTCGACCTCATGCACGGAGTAGTGCCGGCCGTCCTGTTCGGCCTTCTTGCCACCGTGGTACTCGTGCATCCGGGCGAAAGGCTGGATCACCCGCCCATGCGAGCGCCAGCGATACATCACCTGCACGAAGCCGCCCGAGAGGTCGTGCGACTCGACGGCGTTGGTGACCGCGTTGTACTGCGGTCCCTTCCCGACGTTGTACTCCGCCACGACGCCGAACGGCTGCGCATACCAGACCAGCGTGACGGCCTGCCGCTCGTCGGCATACTCCGCGTCCACGCCGACGCCGGTGGCGACTGTCGGCAGCACGAAGCGACCGCTGTACGCCTGCACGGAGGCCTCGACGAACTGCCCACCCGGCAGACGGAACGGGTAGGTCAGGCGCGCCACGGCGTGCG
>JBEBGT010000237.1:0-5800 GCA_040081365.1 Candidatus Eiseniibacteriota bacterium
GGTGGCCAGCCGCGCAACTCGGTGGCCGCGCTGGATGCTCGCACCGGGCGGGCGACGGCTTGGGACGCACGCCTCGCCCCGCAGCGCCGTTACATCGCTCACGGGACGTGGGTGTGGCCCGCGGTGAATGCCGTCACCGTGCGCGACCGTTCGGTGTTCATCGGCGGAGCGTTCTCGGATCTCGGCGGAGTCGTGCGGCCTGGACTCGCCGCACTGGATGCCCGGACAGCCGCGGTCCTGCCCTTCGATCCGCAGCTCGCCGGGGGCTCCGTGGCCGCAGTGGCGGTCGCGGGGCGTACGCTCTATGTGGCGGGCGCGCTCTATCAGATCGGCGGCGAGATCCGTCCCAACCTGGCGGCGCTCGACATCACCACCGGGCGAGCCACGCGCTGGAACCCTCGCGCGGACGCACCCGTGGAGATGATCGCGATCGCCGGGCGGCAGCTGTTCGCGGGCGGATGGTTCAGCAGTGTGCACGATTGGGAGCCGCGCGCGGGCCTTGCGGCCATCGACCTCACCACCGGTCGCGCGACCGCGTGGGCACCGCAGGCGAACGGTCGGGTGTTGAAGGTCGCGGTGGCCGGGAATCGTGTGTTCGCCTCGGGTTCGTTCAGTCAGATGAACGGCGTTCCGCGCCGGAACCTCGTGGCGCTCGATGGCACCACAGGTGCGCTGGACGCGTGGGATCCTCCCGCACTGCTCTCGACCGCGTCGGTGTCGTCGAGCGTCAGTTCGCTGACCGTGCAGGGCGACCAACTCTACGTGGGCGGCTACTTCGCCAGCGCCGGGACACCACCCGGCTATGCGGTCCGCAGCTTCGACGTGAACACGGCCGATGTGTCGACTTGGAACGTGCCGCTCGACGGTCCGGCGGAAGGCGTCTTCCCGGTCGGGGACCGTGTGTACCTCACGGGCGGATTCGGCCACGCCCACGACCGCCATCGCGTCGGCATCGCCGCGGTGGACGCGGGCTCGGCCGCGCTGCAACCGTGGGCCCCCGAGCTCACCGGTGCTTGCGGTCCACACGCCAGCACGCTGCTGGCGAGCGGCGACAAGGTCTACCTGGGCGGTGTGTTCGGCGCAGTGGCGGGCGTGGAGCGGTTCAGTGCGGTCGCGGTGGATGCGGGCAGTGGGTCCTTGTTGCCTTGGAACCCTGGTGTGCAGACCGACTTCCTGTCGTGCGGCAGGAAGCAAGTAGCCTCGATCGCGATGCACGATCACGAGCTCTGGCTCGGCGGATCGTTCACGAGCACGGGGGGGCAGCCCATTCCCTACCTCGCAGTGGTCGATGACCAACGGGGTGAGCTCGCTGTGTTCCGGCCCGGATGCGACGGGCCGGTCGAAGCGTTGCTCGCGTGCGGCGACACGATGTTCGTGGCGGGCGCGTTCCAACGGCTCGCAGGGCAGCCCCAGCGCGGGCTCGGGATGTTCGTGCTGGCGCCTCATGCGAATCGGGGGGGCGCCGCCCCCGTGGCCGCGGAGTCCGGCCGACTGTCGATGTCCCCGGTGACCCCGAATCCCGTCACCACGCGTGCGGTGCTGCGATTCACCCTGCCCGCCAGCGGACCGGTGGATCTGGCGGTCTACGACGTCCAGGGCCGGCGTGCGTCGAGCCCGCTCGAGCGGCAGACGCTCGCGGCTGGCCCTCATGAGGTTGTGCTGCCGACCGAGGCCTGGAAGCCGGGCTTCTACTTCTGCCGGTTGAGCGCGGGCGGGCAGACGCGGGTCCAGAAGCTGCTCGTCGTTCGCTGACCGGCGCCGCGTGGCTGTGCCCACGCGTGGCGCCAATCCGCCACGAGAGCACGACCCTACGGCGGCGAGCCGGTCGCTCCGGTCGGGCGGTCCCGTTCCCGGTAGCCCCGGGGCAGGTGTGGCGACCGCCGGGCGGTCGTGCGCCCGCGCTGGTCGGCGAGGGCGCTGCGCGCGTGGTATCGCCTCGCGTACACTGCGCGTTTTCCGCTTGGCCCGTTCTGCTCCCTCCCGGAGGTCGTCGCGTGCGCCGTTCCCGCGTTCGTCATGCTGTCCTCGCCGCGCTCGTGTGCGCGGCGGTCGTGGTGCTCACCTCGGGTGTGCTGACGCCGTTCGCCACGCGGCCGGCCGCGGCGGCGCAGCGCTTCGACTTCTATGCGCGCGGGCCCTATCACGCGGGCGTGCCCAAGCCGTCGGAGTTGCTGGGCTACGAGCCGGGCACGTTCCACACCACCTGGGGCAACATGGAGCGCGTGCTCGACGCCATCCAGCGCGCGCGCCCGGAGCGCGTGAAGCGCGAGCCGTTCGGCCGCACCGTGGAGGCGCGCGAGCGATCGCTGTTCATCGTGTCGTCGCCCGAGAACCTGGCCAAGCTGGACGCCATCCGCGAGGGCAACGCCAAGTTGGCCGATCCGCGCGGCGTGCCGGCGGCCGAACTCGACAAGCTGGCGCGCGAGCTGCCGGTGACGGTGTGGCTCAACTACAGCATCCACGGGGACGAGTCGGCGTCGTTCGAGGCCATGATGCAGGTGGCCTACCAGCTGGTGGCTGGCGACGACGCGGCCACCACCGACATGCTGGCGAACGCGGTCATCCTCATGAACCCGGCGCACAACCCGGACGGCCACGAGCGGTTCGTGACCTGGATCAACGCGCACGGCCAGGGCAACCCCGAACGCTGGGCGCTGGAACAGCAGCGTTCGCAGCCGTGGGGCATCGGCGGCCGGCGCACGCACTACCAGTTCGATCCCAACCGCGACGCCCTGGCCATGAGCCAGCCCGAGTCACGCCAGATGTCGCGCGAGATCCGGCGCTGGATGCCGCAGGTGTTCGTGGACCACCACGGCCAGGTGGCGTCGTTCTTCTTCCCGCCGACCTCCGAGCCCACGAACCACACGCTCGGGCTTTCCGACTACCAGCGCTGGGTGGAGCGCTTCGGGCGCAACAACGCCAAGGCGTTCGACCAGTACGGCTGGGAGTACTACGTGCGTGACGTGTTCGACTTCCACGCCACAGGCTACTGGGACATCTGGCCCACGCTGCAGGGCGCCATCGGCATGACCTACGAGACCGACGGTGGCGGCAACCTAGCGATCCGCCGCGACGACGAGACCATCGTCACCATGCGCGACGGCATGTCGCGGCACGTCACGGCGTCGCTGGCCACGGTGGCCACGGCGGTGCAGTTCAAGCAGGAGCGCTTGCGCGACATGCTGTCGTTCGCGCGCCAGAGCTGCACGCCGGCCAGTAACGGCCCGCGCGCCTACGTGCTCGATGCGCGCGATCCGGTGCGTGCGGCGGCGCTGGCCGAGAACCTGCAGTACGCGGGCGTCGAGGTGCTGTGGGTGCCCAGGGCGTTCAGCGTGAAGTCGGCGCGCGCGGTGTGGGCGGACGTCGCGTCGAAGCCGGCGCCGGCCGGCGGCAAGGGGCTCGATCGTGCGGGCGCGCCGGCACCGGTCGCGCACGCCGCGGCGGCACGTTCGTTCGCGAACGGTGCGTTCGTGATCGACCTGGCGCAGCCCGGCAGCCGCATCGCGCGCGCGTTGATCGAGGCCGATCGTTCGGTGGATTCCTCGTTCGCGCGGCTCGAGCTCGAGAAGTACGAGCGCAACATCCGCCGCGGCCGTCGCGCGCCGGGCGAGTCGTACAGCTTCTACGACATCACGTCGTGGGCGCTGCCGCTGTCGTACGGCGTGCCGGCCTATGCCGTGGGCGAGATCCCGGCGGGTGCGGTGCTGTTGGCCGCCCCGGATCCCAACACGCCCGACGAGTCCGCCGACACGCTGCCGGACTCCATGGCGGTGGGCGTGCCGTTCACGGCGCGCACGTCGCGCGTCGGGCCGTTGGTCATGCACGACACGCACGGTGCGGTGGTGTTCGACGCGCGCGGCAGTATCGAGGGCGGCGAGGCCAACACGGCGTACGTGTGGTCGAGCGAGGCCGACGGTGCGGCGCGACTGGCGCTGCGGCTGCTGCAGGAAGGCTACAAGGTGGCCACGGCGGCGCGCCCGCTGCGTGCGGCCGATCGTGACTTCCCGCGCGGTTCGTTCATCGCGCGTGTCGAGCGCAACAACGCCACGCTGCACACCCGGCTGGCGCAGTTGGCGCGCACGAGCGGCGTGAAGGTGCTGGCGGTGAACACCGCGTTCACCGATCGCGGCGACACGGGCGTGGGCTCCGAGAACATCGTGAGCTTGAAGAACCCGAGCATCGCCGTGGTGGTGGACGGCCCGGTGTCGCCCGAGGCCTACGGCTGGCTGTGGTTCACGCTCGAGCGCCGCTTGGGCGTGCGCTTCACCGCGGTGCGCGCCGATCGCATCGGTAGTATCGAGCTGGACCGCTACAACATCGTGGTGCTGCCGGATGGCGGCCCGGGCTTGGCGGGTGCGTTGGGCGGTGGCATGAGCACGTTGAAGGACTGGGTGTCGCGCGGCGGCACGCTGGTGTGCCTGGACGACGCGGCCGAGCTGCCGACGCTGGCGAGCGTGGGGCTGTCGAGTGCCAAGGTCGTGGGTGTGCCCGCCAAGAAGAAGGACGATGACGAGATCCCGGATCCGGACAGCACGGCGAGCGAGGTGTCGCGCAGGCCGCAGTTCGTGCCGGGCGCGATCTTCTGGGCCACGCCCGACCCGCGCCAGTGGCTCACGTGGGGCTACGGCGAAGGCCGCATCCCCGTGATGCTGCAGGGCAGCACCATGCTCACGCCCACCAAGGAAGGCGCCAACGCGCTGCGCTTCGACCGCACGCCGCTCACGGTGACCGGCTGGACGTGGCCCGAGACCGAGCGCCGGCTGGCGCACACGGCGTTCGCGATCGACGAGCCCAACGGCGACGGCCACGTGGTGATGATCGAGGGCCCGGTCATGTTCCGCGGCTACTGGCGCAACACCGAGCGGCTGCTCACGAACGCGCTGCTGTACGCGCCGGCGCTGGACTAGGCGCGATGCGCATTCGCGAGACTCGCATGACGCCCGTCCGCGGACGGGCGTCATGAGCGGCACCGGTCCGTCGGCACTCGGCAAGCTGTCGCCCGAGGTGTTCGCGCGCGACATCGCGCCGCATCTGGGTGCGGCGCGCCCCGAGGGCGCGGTGGGCCCGCGCGCGGGCCACGACGCGGCCATCGTGCGCATCGGCGCTGGCCGCGTGATGGCGGTGACCACCGATCCGCTGAGCGTGATCCCAGCGCTCGGGCTGGAGCGCTCGGCGCGTCTGGCGTGCCACCTGGTGGCCTCGGACCTGTGGACCACCGGCATCCCGCCGGCGTATGCGAGCGTGGACTTCAACCTGCATCCGTCGTTCGACGACGCGTCGTTCGCGCGTTACTGGCGCGCGATGAGCGACGTGTGGGCCGAGCTGGGCGTGGCCGTGGTGACGGGCCACACCGGCCGCCACGAAGGGTGCAGCGAGAACATCATCGGCGCGGCCACGCTCATGGGCGTGGGCGATGAGGGCCGCTACCTCACACCCGGCATGGCCAAGCCCGGCGACCGCGTGATCGTCACCAAGGGTTGCGCGATCGAGACCGCGGCCATCGCGGCGTGGCTCTGCCCCGAACGGCTGCGCGAGCGCATGGAGCCCGAGGCGTTCGAGCAACTGCGCGCGCTCGAGCGCCAGGTGAGCGTGGTGGCGGACTGCCGCGCCGCGTTGCGCGCCGGGGTGCACGAGCGCGGTGTGCGTGCGCTGCACGATGCCACCGAGGGCGGCGTGCTGGGCGGGCTCGTGGAGCTGGCGAAGGCGTGCGGGCACGACGTGCGCGTGGACCGCTCGCGGTTGCCACTGCAGCCGGCGGTCGCCATCGCGTGCGAGGTGCTGGGCGTGGACCCGTACTGGA
>JBEBGT010000238.1:0-5784 GCA_040081365.1 Candidatus Eiseniibacteriota bacterium
GCCCCCTCCCCCCCCCCGTGGGGAGATCTCAGCGACCGGAGACCGGCGCGTGCATCGGGTCACAGGCGACCGGGAAGATCCACGCGTTCGAGTCGTACGCGGCGGTGTCGTCGAACAGCGTCCCATTCGACAGCGCATCGACCCCGAAGTTCGCGAGGCCCGTGAAGCGGCCGGCCGTGAACTGGAACGTGTGCGTGCCGTCGTTGTTGTTCATGAAGCGGCGGCGCATGTCGCGGCCGTAGAACAGCACCACGTCGCTGGCGGCAGCGGTCGTGGCCGTGAGCGTGACCGGCACGCCCGGCGGCAGCAGCACGATGCGACGCAGGCGGTGCATGGCCAGCGGGTCGGTGATCGTGGTGTCCACGCCCGCCGCCTGGATGCGCAGGCTCATCCGACGAACCCACGAGCCGCCAGCGCAGGCTGTCATTGGGGAGCTTCACGCGCTGCAGCAGGAGGCGCCGGGTCCACTGGTCATCGAGCGGCTTGCTGAGCCGCGTGCGCGTGGTGTCGGACGGATCCGCGGAACCGGCGAGCAGATGGAACGTGCCGGTGAGGTGGCGGTGCAGCGTCACCAGTGCCGTGGTGGGACGGCCGGCGGAATCCGGATTGCCGAACTCGACGTCGCGGCTGCGCTCGACGTTCGTGATCTCGCGGAAGAAACGCAGCGGGCGCACCGCCGCGAAGCCACCGCCGACCTCGAACGAGCCGATCTGGCTGGTGGTGAACACGTCCTCGTCGGCGTATTCCGGATTGTTGTCGACCGCCGCGGCGACCTGCGCGGCATCGCTGCCCGCGGGCGTGCCGCCGGTGGTGGCCTGCGTGACGTCGGTGGACTTGCCGCAGCCCGCGAGTGTGAACGCGGCCAGGGTCATCAGGCTGAGCCAGAGTTGCTTGTTCGTGGCGTGCATGCGAGGAGCCTCCAGAAGCGCGGAGCAACGAGTCCGCAAGGTTTCCCAGGGCAGGGAAGAGCGTGTCGATGCCGTCTTACAGTGCACTGCCCGTGCCGCCCGTGTCGCGCTTCTAACTCGTTGCGCCCCAACGGCCATCCACGCGGGCGGAGGTCCCGGTGTACCGCCGGGTTCAGCCACTGGCGGTCGCGGTGTACCGGCCCGGGCGGCCACCGGGAACGCGAAGCCCCCGACGGACCAGGTCCGTCGGGGGCTCGCGAGCGGCGTTGCCGGACGATTACAGCTTGAGCTTGGTGTCCCGGTCGACGTGGAACACGAGCTCGGCGCCTTCCTTCACCGTGGCCTGATAGCCCTTCGAGCTGGCCACCGCGCCCGTGGCGGCCGCGCCGCCGATCAGACCGCCGATGAGCGCGCCCTTGCCCGAGCCGCCCACGGCCTTGCCGATGAGAGCGCCCGCAGCCGCGCCGCCGGCCACCGCGCCGACGTTACGCGTGCGGGTCGAGCCCGCCACGATGCTGTCGGCCGTCGCGCTGAGTGAATGCGTCTTGCCGTTCGCCTCGATCGACGTCACGCGCAGCACCAGCACCGCACGATCGCCCTTCTGGGCCGGCTTCACGCCATCGACGACGCCATGCACGATGCTGCCCGCCGGGAACGGCGCCAGGTTGCCCACCGTGACGGCCTCGTTGATCGTGCCCTGCCACTCCTGGCCGATCGTGGCCGTCTCACTCGAGAGCGCAGCACCCACCGAGATCTTGAGCCCAGTGCCCTGCGCGAGCGTGGCCGTGGGCGCCGCGGGCGGCGCCGGCTTGGGCTTCGGCTTCGGGGCCTCGGACTTGGGCGCCGGAGTCGGCGTCTCGGCCGGCGGCGTGGTCTGCGGTTGGAAGTCCGTCTGCGGCTGCAGCTGGCCCTGCTGCGGTTCGATGGGGCTCGAGGCGAGCAAGCTGTCGCTGCTGGCACCCGTGGCCGGGGCGTTGTCGGCGGCCTTCTGGCTGCAACCGGCGACAAGCACCAACGCGAGCGTGGCGAAGCAAAGTAGTAGCGTGCGGCGGAAGTTCATGAGGATTCCTCCATGCGGACCCGGCTTCCGTGCCGGGGCTGGGGGCAGATGGGATGGGAGCGTCTGCGATCCGCGAGTCCTGCGGGATGGCGTGCACAGGATGCCCGCCGGGCGCGAGGGAAGCAAGCCCCGTGCGCGCGACTTCCAGCGTATGTCAAGTCCCCGTGGGGTCTCGCTCGCTCCGCCGGGGCGTGGTCGCCGGAATCGTATCGGCGTGCCGCGCAGCGCATCGGGCGTCGTCCGTGCTCGCCGTCGGTCCCGCACTCGCGCGTGAGAGCGTGGCCCAAGACGCGAAACGGCCCGCCCCCGTTACCGGGAGCGGGCCGTTCGCGTTGCGAACTGCGACTAGCGCTGCTGCGGGAGCACGACGCCATTCGCGACGACATCGTACGACGCGGTGGCCGCATCGGCGCCACGGGCGTTGAACGTCATCCGGATGTCGATCGCACGGCCCGTACGGATCCAGTTGTTCCAGCGACGCAGCTGGAGGCGCAGGACCGGCGGGCCCGGGGGCAGACCGGCGAGACCCGGCCAGATGATCTCGAGCACGTTGCGGTTGACATCGTCCGCGACCACGACGCCGGGCTCCGCGAGGAAGCCGGGGAAGAGCAGCGGCCCGAACGTCAGGGGCTGGCCGGTCGACGTGACCGAGATGTTGGTGCCGGCGCGGAAGACATTCGCCGAGCCACCGGTGAAGTCGATCGACGGGACATCCGTCGCGGCGCAGGCGCCCGTGGCCTCGATCGCCTGACCGGCGACGTCACCCTGGGCCTCGAAGCGGAGGCGGTTGCTGCGGAACTGCACGATGTCCGCCGAGAGGTTGGTCACCGTGCCGCTGGTGCCGGCGAGCGTCGCCGGGCAGGGCAGGATCGAGAAGCCGCCGGGGATCACCGGGGTGCCGTCCATCGCCATGCCTTCGCAGTGGCCCTTGAACGTGGTCTCGACGCCGTCCTGCTCGCCGGTCACGTCCCACGTCACGTCCAGCAGCGTGCCCGCGTTGACCAGCGCCGTGTTCCACGCCGCCAGCTGGACGCGCATGATCGGCGAGCCCACGCCAGTGCCCGCGAGCTCCGGCCACACCCACTCCAGCACGTTGCCCTGGGCGTCATCCGCCACGACCACGCCCGGTTCGACGAGCGAGCCCGGGAACAGCAGCGCGCCGAACGTCAGCGGCTGGCCCGTGGTGGTGATGCTCTGGTTCGTGCCGCTGATGAACACGTTCGCGTGGCCGCGGACGAAGTTGATGCTCGGGATGTCGGTCGCGGCGCAGGCGCCCGCGGCAGCCAGGCTCACCTCGGCGGCATCGCCGGAGGTCTCGATGCGGATGCGGTTACCCGCGCGGAACTGCACGACCGCGCCGGTCTCGACGTTGAAGTCGAAGGCCGTGTTCAGGTCATTCGCGATCAGCGTGGGGCAGCCCGCGACGACCTGGGTGCCGGCGCCGGCGCGGTTGGGCCCGGCGACGGAGTCGGTGACATGCTGGGCGCGGCTGCAGGCACCGAGGCCGAGGGCGGCCGTCAGGGCGAGCAGCGGCAGGGCGAACTTCGTGGTGGTGAGCTTCATGTGGGGAAACCTCCGGGAGAGACGGATGCATCTGGGAACAGTGCTGCACGCAGGGACCGTGGTGAATCCGAGCCAGGGTTTCGCGGTGGCGCCGCGGGAAACCCCGTTGAACCGGCGCAACTTCGACCTATGTACCATGGGCTCCAGACATAAGTTTCTAGGGGTCTCGCGCACGAATCAATATCAATTCGCCTTCTGGACCCCACCCTTTGTCGAAGTTCGGTACCAACAAGCCTTGGATGCCCGTGCTCTCCAAGGCGGGTCTGCAAATGGCTCTCGATGTGTGAGGTCGTGGGGCCGGTGAGGTAGGAGTGAACAAGCGGTGATATCGCGGACTCCTTGCGACGCGGTCTCGGGCGGCACCAAAGAGAGCCGGCCCGCTCTGGGAAGAGCGGGCCGGCCCGTACTGCGGACTGCTGTGACGCCTGACTACCGCTGCTGCGGGATCGCCACGTTGTTCACGTTGACGAAGAACGAAGCCGGGAGGCCATCCGGACCCACCGCATCGAAGCGCATGCGGAAGTCGAGCGCACGGCCCGTACGGACCCAGCTGTTCCACTTGGCGAGCTGCAGGCGCAGGATCGGCGCGCCCGGCGGCAGGCCCGCGAGGCCCGGCCAGATGATCTCGAGCACGTTCTTGTTGGCGTCATTGGCGACCACGACGCCCGGCTCGAGCAGAATGCCGGGGAACAGCAGGGCGCCGAAGGTCAGCGCGCCACCGGTCGAGGTGACCGACGTGGTGGTGCCAGCCTGGAACACGTTGGCCGAGCCACCCGTGAAGTTGATCGTCGGCACTTCCGCGGCCGCACAGGCGCCGGCGGCGTTGATGGTGCCTTCGAGCACGTCACCGTTGGCCTCGAAGCGCAGGCGCTTGCTGCGGAACTGCACGATGCTGGCCAGGACGCTGTTCACATTGCCACCCGCGCCGAGCGTGGCCGGGCAGGGCGTGACGGCCGCGCCACCGGGGACGACCGGCGTGCCGTCGAGCGACATGCCTTCGCAGTGACCCTTCACGAACTGCGACACACCGTCCTGCTGCACTTCCATGTCCCACGTCACGTCGAGCTTGGTGGCGGGGGTCACGAGGGCCGTGTTCCACGCTGCGAGCTGCACGCGCACGATCGGCGAACCGATGCCGACACCGGCCATCTCCGGCCAGATGATCTCGAGCACGTTGCCCTGCGCATCATTGGCGACCACGACGCCCGGCTCCAACAGCGTGCCCGGGAACAGCAGCGCGCCGAACGTCATGGGGCCGCCGCTGGTGGTGACGCTCTGCGTGGTGCCGCTCACGAACACGTTCGCATGGCCACCGACGAAGTTGATGCTGGGGATGTCCGCGGCCGCGCACGCGCCCATCGACGCGATCGTCGGCGAGGCGATGTCGCCCGTGGTCTCGATACGGATGCGGCGCGTGGTCGCGCCGGCGATCATGCCGGCCTCGACCGTGAAGGCATCGGCCGTGTTGAGCGTGTTGCCGACCAGCGTGGGGCAGCCGGCGACGACCTGGGTGCCGGCACCGTCGCGGGCGATGCCCGAGACGGGCTCGGTCACGCGCTGCGCACGGCTGCAGGCGCCGAGGCTGAGGGCCAGGGCGAGTACGGCGACGGCCTGGATGGAGCTGCGGAACTTGTGGTTGGAGAGAGTCACGGGTGAAGCCTCCCAAGGTGGAGAGAGTGGAGCCGCATGGGTTCTTCGGACCTTGAGACCTGGTTCTCGCGGCGCGCCACGCCACGGAACTGGTTCTCCAGGTCCATTCGCAGGGACCTATTGGTGGGTCCGGAATTGCCCCCACCAGTGAATAAGTGTGCGAATACCCTCTGGAAAATACAAGGTCGTAGTGGTCCTAAAGTATTCATTTACAACGAGGTTCAGGGTTGTGAGCTTTTGTTCGGTGGCGCTATCCAACTGCCAGCCGGACGGCCGATTTCGTTCGCTATCCGGATACATTGTTCACCGCACGGGGACCGGTTTGCTTCCAGCGAACGCCAGAGGTCATGCGATCTGCTCGATTCTCACCAGAAGGCCGGGTCGTGGGACCGGTCCGGGCGATGTGGTCCTGCCATGGACCGGCCCGTCGGGGGATCTGGCGTCCACTCGCTGGTGAGGGGTGCAGACGGCGGTGGGACGATCGAACGAGGCGCCGGCGTCAAGCCATGTGCCGGGCGAGGTGCCGCGCTCGTCCTGATGACCCACGGGTACCGGGATCAGCGGTTGCGCAGGGCGCGCCAGAGGTGCCGCCAAGTGGTGACG
>JBEBGT010000239.1:0-5749 GCA_040081365.1 Candidatus Eiseniibacteriota bacterium
CCCCGGGGACCTACCGGCTCCGGCTCACGCCGCCCGTGTCGACCGGGCTGGATTCGGTGGTCCTCCGGAACGTGGCCATCACGCGGGATACCACGATCAACGTGGACTATGCCGCCCTCGGCGGCGGTGGGGGCGGGGCCTCGCCGGTGATCCGGTTCGCCCCCAGGGGCAACCCGACCCACACCACGGCCAGCCTGATCCTGGTGCTCGATCGGGCCGTGACTTCGGGCTTGGTCGAGGTCTACGATATCAGTGGCCGCCGGGTGCGGGTGTTGAGCGATGGCCCCCTCGGGGCGGGAACGAATCCACTGGCCTGGGACGGCCGCCACGACAACGGTGCGCAAGCGCACACGGGTGTGTACCTCGTGCGGGCGCGCCTCGACGGACACGACCAAGTGACGCGCTTCGTGTTGCTGCCGTAGCACACGCATCACCACCGTTTTCGCAGGGCGCCGGTCAGCGACGCCACCTCAGGGGCGTCGTGTTTCCCCCAGATCGCGCGCCCTGCCTTCTTTCCGGCGCGCTGCCCGCGTGCTCACGAGCGCATCACCACGGCGCGCCGTTCGTGGCCTGCGCCTGCACTTCGGCCACGGCCTTCTGATCGGCCGGGAACAGCCCCACACGCGACAGCCGTTCCACGAGCGGCACCCAGCGCGACTCGCGCGCGAACACCTGCTTGAACAGCTTGAGCGCTTCGGGTTTCCGGCCATTCTGGTACATCGTCGACGCGGCCCAGAACTGCAGCTCGACGACATCGGGGGCCAATTGCATGGCGTCGGCATACGCCTTGGCCGCCTCGACGCTCTTCCCCTCAGCGGTGAAGGTGTCGCCCGCGTCCTCGAGGTTATAGGCGCGGCGCAGTCGCAGCAGGCGGCGCAGCTCGGTGAGCGGTTCGGCGTGGTCCTCGACGCGCAGGTTGACCAACACGTCGTTCCACGGCTTGCCGCTGGCCTTGCCCTTCACCACCACCATCGCCGCCGACTGCCGGCCGCGGATGTCGCCGCCCGTGGCCTGAGCGGCCTCGAGTGCGACCAGCATGCGCTCGGCGAGATCGCCCTGCGCGGCCTCGAATGCGGCCTTCATGGCGGGCCACACCTTGGCGTTCGCCATGAGATTGGCCTGGCAGGAGAACTGAACACCCTGCACGTCGCCCGCGTCCGGGATACAAAGGGCTCCCGTGTGCGCCGCGACGTTGCCCCTGGCGTCGACCATCGCCACCTGCCGGCCGTCGTTGTGCGCATCGGCGCGGAGTAGTGAATCGAGCGCCTGCTGGGCCGTGAGCCCCTTGCGCATGAGCTCGAGCCCGTAGGGGCCGTAGTCGACCAGCACCAGCGACTGCGTGGCCACCGCACCCACGCCGGCCTCGGCCCACGGCACGACCGGCCCCACGCTGAAGTAGTGCGACTGCACCGCCACACCCATGTCACCCGTGACCGGGTCACGCGCCACGATGGAATAGGTGTGCGCGAGCGGGGAGGGCTTGCCGCCGGGAGCGACCACGGCGAGCGTCGGCAACAACGAGGCGGACAGCGCGAGCGTCAGGAAGTCGAACGGCATGGCAGGTTCCTCCGTGAGGACGGACGCGAACAGCGCGGCGGCGTGCCGACGATAGTGGAGCGTGCGGCGCGGAGCGAGGGCGTTCGCCTTCTCGTGCCCCGGCGATGGGAGGCCCGGGGCCCGCGTCCGAGCCCCACGCGGCCGCGGTGGGAACGAGCACGCTGCACCGCTCCCGGGCGGGTCCGCTATGCTGGCCGCCCACGTCCCGACTTCCTGACCGGAGATCCCCCCGATGAGGCCGCTCACCCGGGCCGCGCTCGCCTTGGCGTTCGCGTCCGTCTGCGTTGCTCCCGTGCGTGCCGCCGACGCCCCGGCGCGTCCCACGTTGGCGACCCAGCGCACCGACTCGCCTGTGCGCATCGACGGTGTGCTCGACGAGACCATCTGGGCGATCGCACCCGTCACGCAGGGCTTCCTGCTCATCGGGCCGCGTGAGGGCCAGGCCCCCGACGAATCCACCACCGTGCGCGTGCTCCGAGACGGCGACCGCGTGGTGTTCGGCATCTGGTGCCAGGCCAAGCGCGCGCCGCACGCCGGGCTCAGCTCCCGCGACCAGATCACCGACGGCGATCACCTGTCGTTGCACGTGGACACCGATGGCGATGGCTCACGCGCGTACATCTTCGGGGTGAACCCGTACGGCGTGCAGTTGGACGGCATCCTCACGCTGGACCCCGACTTCAAGTGGGACGGTGTGTGGGAGGCGGCGGCGCACCGCGGCGCCGGCGAATGGACCGCCGAGATCTCGGTGCCGTTCCGGATCATGCGCATCTCGGCCGCGGGCCGGCCGTGGCGGCTGTGGGTGCGGCGCGAGATCACCGCCTGGAACGAAGTTTCGTCGTGGCCGCCCTACCGGACCGGCACGCCGGGGCCGATCATGCTTCAGGCCGGCGACCTCACCGGGCTCGAGGATGCGCGTGGCGGCCGGCAGTTCACGGTGGAGCCGTATGTGTTCGGCACTTCGAGTGGCACGCGCGACCTCGACCCGAACGGTGGCACCGCCGCGTGGAACGACGACGACACGCAGGACGTCGGCGTCGATGTGCAGGCGGCGATCACGCCGTCGCTGGTGATGAACGCCACGGTGAACCCGGACTTCAGCCAGATCGAGGCGGACGCACTGCAGATCGACGTCAATCGGCGCTTCCCGCTGCAGTTCCCCGAGAAGCGCCCGTTCTTCCTGGAGGGCGCCGACCACTTCCAGTCGCTCATGGACCTGGTGCAGACGCGCCGCATGGCCGACCCGCGCTGGGGCACCAAGGTCACCGGCCGCATGCGGGGCTGGAACACCGGTGCGCTGTTGGTGCGCGACGGCGGAGGCTCGGTGCTGGCGGGTTCGTCGTACTCGCCGCACCATGATCTCGATGCGAACGGCCGGTTCGCGCTGTCGCGGCCTGGTTGGTACACGCTCGGCCGCGCGCAGTTGCCGTTCGGCGAGGGGGCGAACATCGGGCTCCTGTACGGCGCACATCGGCAGGACGAGGAGCCCCGCGAGCTCCCGGTGCGCCAGGGGCACACGTTGAACGGCTTCGGCGGGTTCGACACGCAGCTGCGGCTGTCGCAGCACTGGACCACCGAAGCCCAGCTCGTGGGTTCGCTGACGCACCTGGACAGCGTGGGGGTGGCGAACGAGAACAACAACTTCCATGACTGGATGGGCGTGTGGCGCTTCCGCTACCGCGACCGCGCGCGCGAGCTGCACCTGGGCGCGCGCCACGTGGGTGAGAAGTTCCGCGACGAGTTGGGCTACCAGGACTACGCGGGCGTGACCTACCGGCGGCTGGGCGGCTGGTGGGACTTGTTCCCGAAGACCGGGCCGCTGCAGCGCATCGCGCCGATCTTCGACGTGCTGCTGGTGCACGATCGCAGCGGGCGGCTGGAGCTGTCGAACATCGAGACCAGCACGGACTGGGAGTTCCGCGGCAACGCGTTCCTGAACGTGGGCTACCTGCACAATGACGAGCACTGGCTGGACCGCACCTATGCACAGGACAAGCTGCATGTGTTCACGAACTGGCTGGCGTGGCGGCCGCTCGCACTGGACCTCGAGGCCACGGTGGGCGATGCGATCCTGTTCGGCGATGCGGCGAGCTCGCGGCTCGTGTGGAACGAGACCTACGTGTTCAATGCCACGGCCCACCCGGGTCCGCGCGTGACCGCGGCCGGCAATGTCGTGCGCTACCGACTCGCGGACTCGCCCGGGGGCGACGACCTCCTGAGCCTGTGGCTTGTGGGCGTGAAGACCAGCGTGCAGTTCACGCGCCGGTTATCCGCCCGCATCTACCCGCAGTACGACAGCGGCGAGAAGCACCTCGACGTGAACGGCCTGCTGGGCTACGTCATCCAGCCCGGCACGGTGTTCTACGCCGGCGTGAACAGCGGCTGGGACCCGGACTTGAATCGCGGGCCCCGGCGCGCGACGAGCCGGCAGTTCTTCGCCAAGGCGAGCTGGCGCTTCGCGCAGTAAGCTGGCGCGCATGGCGAGCAAGCGAGCAGCCTCGACGAAGAAGGCAGGGGTGCGCCGGACGGGCGCCGCGGCGCGGAAGCCCGTGGTTCGTTCAGCCGCCGCATCCACGGAACCCATGAACGTGCACTTCTTCGCCACGCCCAGGTCATGGCGTGCCTGGCTCGCCAAGCACCATGCGCGCGAGACCATGCTGTGGGTGGGTTTCTGGCGCGTGGCCACGCGCAAGCCCAGCATCACCTGGCCGCAGTCGGTGGACCAGGCGCTGTGCTTCGGTTGGATCGACGGCCTGCGGCGCGGGCTCGACGCCGAGAGCTACGCCATCCGCTTCACGCCGCGTTCGGCGAAGAGTCTGTGGAGCCGCGTGAACTTGAAGCGCTTCGTCGAACTCGATTCACTCGGGCAGGTGCACGGCACCGGCAGGGCCGCGCGTGCGAAGTGGGACGAGCACACGCAGAAGACCGGCTATTCGCACGAGACGCCGCGTGCCGGGATCGACGCGAAGGGCGAGGCCGCGCTCAAGGCCAACGCGCACGCATGGCGCTTCTGGGAAGCACAGATGCCGTCGTACCGGAAGATGGCCGGGCACTGGACGGTGAGCGCCAAGCGCGAGGAGACGCGCGCAGCGCGGCTCGCCACGCTCATCGATTGCTGCGCTCGCGGGCTGGCGATCCCGCCGGTCGCCAAGTGGGTGAAGGTGAAGTTGCCCGGGAAGTGATGCGCCGGAGGTGCCGATCAGCCTTGCTCGCCCCAGCGGCTTCCCAGGGCGAATACCTCGCCCGGGTCGAGTTGCGCGCGCAAGCGCTTGCGCAGCATGGCGATGGGGCCGTCGGCGGCGGTGGCTGCGAGAGCGGTGCCGCGGGCATCGATCAGCGCGAAGCCGCGTGCCGCGAGTTCGCTGACCAGTGCCGCGGCTTCTTCGGGCGCAGGCCACAGGTGCAGCCGGCCGCAGGCGGCGTGGAACACCAGCCGTTCGGCCACCGGCCGGTCGCGCATGAAAGCGATCGCATCGGGCGTGTTCGCGGACGTGGTGAACGTGAGCCGCGTGCCCGGCATCTCCTCGGCGTCCGCCAGTTGCTGCCACAGCGGCGGCACGCTGGCGTCCTGCACCTTCACGCGTGCGGGTCCCAATGCGCCGCGCGCGAACGTCGCGCACTCGGCGACCCACGTGGCGTCGTCCTCGAAGCCGGCGATCACGGCGAACGGTGCATCGGAGGCGAGCACCGGGTTCTTGGCGGCGATCGTCCTGCCGAGCACCGTGAGTGCGGCCGGTTCGCGGCGCGGCCAGTCGCGCCAGCGGTTGGCGTCGGCAAGCGTGGTGGCATCGAGGCCCCACAGGAGCGCGCAACGCGCGGGCGGGTGCGGCAACAGCTTGAGGCTGGCCTCCAGCAGCACGCCCAGCGCACCGCGCGAGCCCACGAGCAGCCGATGCGCGGCGTGGCCCGCCACGTTCTTCACCACGCGGCCGCCCGTGCGCGCGAGCACGCCATCGCCGGTCACGAAGCGCGCGCCCAGGATGCGGTCGCGCACACTGTGACTGGTCTCGTCGCTGGCACCGCCGTAGCGGAACATCAGTGCACCCGCAGCGTCCTTCATGAACTGGCGCTTGGCCACCAGACCGGCGCGCCACGCGGCGATGCCGAACACGAACGTGCTGGAGCCACTGATCAGCGTGCGGTCGAGATCGAAGAACGCGGCGCTGCGATTGTCGACGGCAATCCCGGCGTA
>JBEBGT010000240.1:0-5739 GCA_040081365.1 Candidatus Eiseniibacteriota bacterium
TCGTAGAGCCGCCACGCGCGGATGCGCGCCGGGGCCACCACCAGCTCGTCATAGCCCACGAACTCCGAGTCCGGCCCCGGTTCGACCACCGTCCACGGGCGCTTCTCGCTGCCCGCGTCCTTGGCGAACCGGCTCGCGGCGCGCGCCCGCGCGCGCTGCGTCTCCATCTGCTCGCGGAACGAATCGTGGTCCACCGTCACGCCACGCGCCGAGGCGATCTCCTCGGTGAGTTCGATCGGGAACCCGTAGGTGTCGTGCAGCACGAACGCGTCGTGACCGTGGAGCTCGGTGAGCCCGGTGGCGAGCAGCTTCTCGAGCTTCTCCATGCCGGCCTCGTACGTCTGGCCGAAGCTGACCTCTTCCTGCTCGATCAGGCGCACGATGCGGTCGCGATGCGTGCCGAGCTCGGTGTAGTGCCCGCCGAACTGGTCGATGGCGCGTGCCGCGACCTCGCCCAGGAACGCGCCCTCGAGCGCCAGCCCCTGGTCCGAGCGGCCGCGCGTCACCGCGCGGCGCAGCAGCCGGCGCAGCACGTAGCCGGCGCCCTCGTTGCTGGGCAGCGCGCCCTCGGCCACGGCGAACGACAGTGCGCGGATGTGATCCGCGATGATGCGCGCGTCCCGCGTGGCCGCCTGGCGGTTGGCCTTGGTGATCTTCGCCTTCGACAGAACGGAATCGACGAGCGGCGCGAACAGATCGGTCTCGAAGATGGTGTTCTTGCCCTGCAGGATGAGGGCCAGTCGCTCGATGCCCATGCCCGTGTCGATGCCGGGATTCGCGAGCGGCTGCAAGGTGCCATCGGGCTGCGCGTCGAACTGCGGGAACACCAGGTTCCAGAACTCCATGAAGCGATCGCCGGCGTCGCCCGCCGACTCGCCCCAGAACGCGTCCTTGGGCAGGTAGTCCGGGCGCTTCTCACCCAGATCGAAGTAGATCTCGCTGCACGGGCCGCACGCGCCCGCGCCACCGGCGGGCCCCCAGAAGTTGTCCTTGCGGCCGAGCGCGACCAGATGGTCCGGCGCCAGCCCCAGTTTCTTCCACAGCTCCGCGGCCTCGTCGTCGCGCGGCACGCCCGGCTCGCCGCCGAAGATCGACACGTACAGCCGTTCCTTGGGCAGCCCCAGCACGCCGGTCACGAACTCCCAGGCGAACGCCGTGGCCTCTTCCTTGAAGTAGGCCCCCTTGGCGCGCGGACCGAACGAGAAGTTGCCCAGCATCTCGAAGAACGTGTCGTGCCGCGGCGTGAGCCCGACGTTGTCGAGGTCGGTGAGCCGCAGGCACTTCTGCACCGAGGTCGCCCGCGTGTACGGCACATCGCCCGTCGCCGAGTAATACGGCTTGAACTGCACCATGCCCGCCGTGGTGAACATGAGCGTCGCGTCGCCGTGCGGTACCAGCGGCGAGGACGGCACCTCAGCGTGGCCGTGCTTGACGAAGAAGTCGAGGAAGGCGCGGCGCAGCGCGGCGCCGGTCTTGAGCGAGTCGGTCGGGGACATCCGTGCTCCGGATCAGATGAGGGGGCTCCGCCCCCCGGCGCCCCATCGGTCTAGGAGGGCGGCCGCGGCGGCGACAGATCGCGATTCCGCCGGAACATAGCGGAAAGCCGCCCGGGTCGTCAGGCGGCAGCCCCGCTCCGCACGGCCGGGCGGCGGCCACTCCAGTCTCGGCCGGTGCACCCGAGACTCCAGTGCGGGCACGGAGTGCGCGAGGCGCGCCGACCCCGTTTGGACACCGTCCGCAACCACCGGAGCCGACCGCACATGGGTGACATGGACGCCATCGCCGCGATCAAGCAGACCATGCTGGCCGTGGCCGCGCAGCAGGCCGCGTTCATCCCGCGCGGGCCCCAGGCACTGGTGAACGGCGAGGGCAGGGTGGTGTGGCAGGCCGACACCTACTCGCCGGCGGCGGAGCAGGAGATCCTGCCGAGCGTGACCTACGACCGCAACGGCGTCGGCGGCACCTGAGCCTGCTGAGCCGCGAGCCGTGCGCTCGCGCCCGGACATCGCGATTCAGGCCATTGCACTCGGCATGAGCATGGGCGCGCCGGAGCCTCCCGCCGCGCAGCCGGAATGTCAGCGCTTGCCGTCCATGCGTTCGACCCAGGCATTCACCACGCGCTTCAGCGCCGCCTTCTTGTGCAGCACGTCGTCCATGCTCGCGAAGCGCACTTCGCGCCGGTCGCGCCACGTGCCCAGCAGCACGCCCGCCCCGCCGTCGTCGATGATGCCGTTGGGGAACACCAGGATGAGCTGCAGGAACGCCGTCTGGTGCAGGTTGAACGCGCCCAGGTCGGCACCGTAGTAGAAGCTGGGCGCGTTCCACTTCACGCGCTCGGCGAGCTTCTTGTTGGCCGCCAGGATGATCTCGCGCACGGCCTGCAGTTCGGCCTTGAACGGGTGTTTGAGCGCCTTCATGAAATCATCCACGTCCTGCGCGCCGCGCACGGGAGCGGCCGGCATGCGATCGCCGGCCATCGAACTGGAACGCACGCTGGTGCTGCGCGCCCCTGCCGTCCGCTTGCGCGCCGGAGCAGCCCCCGAGGTGCTGGCCGCCGAAGCCGCGCCGATCCGCTTGGCCGCCGGCTTGGCACTCGTACGCTTCCTGGGGCTGTCGTCGCGCAGCGCTGCTCGGAATGCCACCATCATCGTCCTCCGGGACGGCTCGGGAATCGGGGCGCGGGTCCGGTTCGTCGCGCTGGAAACGGCGCGTTGGAACTCGGCTCAGGGGTGCGGTCCGCTGCAGGATAACCCGGAACGCCCTCGAGCGGGGCCGCGACCGGCCGAATTGTGTGCCGGAAATGCGAATCGTGTTCACCGCCGCCCCTCCCGCGATGCTCCGGACGCGGGTCCGGGCCGCGCTGGGCGTGGCCCGCCGCGATTCCGGAGCTCTTCGAGCACCTGCCGCGCGCCGCGGCCCGCGGGGGCGGCGGTACGGGCGCCTCAGGCCTCGATGCCGCTCTCGAGCGGCTCGCGCAGTTCGAGCGCACGGCGGATGACGTCGGCGCCGAAGCCGCGCCGGGCCAGCAGCGCGTAGATCCGCTGGCGCTGCTTCTGCTCGTCGAGGCGCGACAGCCGCTTGCGCGCCTGTTCGACCACCTTGCGTGCACTCTCGACCTCGTCGGGCGCGTTGCCGCGCTCGGCCAGCAGGTCGCGGGCACGCTCGACATCGTCGTCGGACACGCCCTTGGAACGCAGCTCCTGCTGCAGCCGCCGCCAGCCCGCGGGCTTGCGCCCCCAGCGCCCGGCGAGCCAGGCGCGCGCATACTCGGCGTCGTCGATGAGCCCGACCTCGGTGAGCCGGTCGAGCACCGGCGCCACCGTGGTGGCAGCGTAGCCCTTCTCTTTCAGGCGTTTCTCGAGGTCGGTGCGCGTCCGGCGCGAGCGCTCGAGCAACTTGAGCGCCGCCTCGCGGCAGGCCGCGGGATCGGTCGCATCGACCGACTCGGGATCACTTCGACGGCGCATGCGGCCCCACCGGAGGCCCGACACGCGGACCGACCTTGGGCGGGATGGGGTTCGTCGGCGGACCGCCGAGCCCTGCACGCTTGATGCGTGGCGGCGGGAACTCGCTGGGCGTGGCCGTGCCCGGACGCTTTTTCGGTTCGCTCATGAGCCACCTCCAGAAATGAACTCGATGCATTGAATCCGCGCGGCTTCGGCTACCAACACTCCGTCCCCGACGACCGGCACGACGCCACCGTCCTCTCCCACCCACGCCGCGCGCGCAAGATAGATCGACGGCCGCTCACCTGTGTCCGAGAAATAGCGCGCGATACCGAGCAGTCTACGGCCATCAGCAAAGTGCACAAGGTGCCAGGCCCCGCTGACGTCCGCGAACACGTCCTGCCAGACATCGTCGCGGCCCGTTCGGGCCGTGAGCCGGAGCCAGCGCGCGGCGCGGTAGTGCAGGTCCGTTCCACAGACCCAACCCGAAACCAGTCCCAACATGAATGCGGTCGAGCCGAGCAGGTAGAGGAACATCGCCGCTGTGAGCCCCCACGTCGGGCTCATGAGCGGCCCTGGCCACGGCAGCACTGGCCGGAACCCACCACGGGCCCAGACCAGCAAGACGAGACCGGTGCCAGCCAGGACGTAGTTGGCGAGGGCGAAAGCGACGACCTCGAACACTCGCCCGAATGCGTCGACCCGCCGAGGTGGGAGGAAGAAATCACGCACGCATACCGAGAAGAATCCCGGCAAGAGCGCGACAATCAACCACACGGAATCCAGATTCGCGTCAGGCATCTCGGCTCACCCTGTCGGGGGCGTGGTCGCTCATCCTACCTGCCGAGGTTCGAAGTGGGGCGGTCCCATGACCGCCCCACCGCGACTTACTGCAACCCTACTTGCGACGGTCCGCCATGGCGGGTACCGCCACCGGCTTGGCCGGCGTGATCCCCGCGGCCGCGGCAGCCTTGGGCGCATCGCCATTGGCGCTGCCGTTGCTGCTGGCGGGGACCGGCGCATGCGAACCGTTCGGCATGGGCGCCTTGAGGCCCAGCTGCGGCAGCAGCTTGGCTTCGACCTTGGCGCGGATGTCGGCGTGCTCCTTCAAGAACATGCGCGTGTTCTCGCGGCCCTGGCCCAGGCGCTCGTCGCCGAAGCTGAACCACGTGCCGGCCTTGTTGATGACGCCCTTGTCGACCGCGAAGTCGATGAGCTCGCCTTCGCGCGAGATGCCCTGATTGTAGAGGATGTCGAACTCGGCCTCGCGGAACGGTGCCGCGACCTTGTTCTTCACCACCTTGACCTTGGTGCGGTTGCCCACCGCGGTCTCGCCTTCCTTCAGCGTCTGGATGCGGCGGATGTCGAGCCGCACCGAGGCGTAGAACTTGAGAGCGCGACCGCCAGCCGTGGTTTCAGGGTTGCCGAACATGACGCCGATCTGCATGCGGATCTGGTTGATGAAGATCACGCACGTGTTGCTCTTGTTGATCGAGCCGGTGAGCTTGCGCAGCGCCTGCGACATGAGCCGCGCCTGCAGGCCGACGTGCGAGTCGCCCATCTCGCCCTCGATCTCGGCGCGCGGCACGAGTGCGGCCACCGAGTCGATGACCACGATGTCGACGGCCGCCGAGCGCACCAGTGTGTCGGCGATCTCGAGTGCCTCTTCGCCGGTGTCTGGCTGCGCGACGTGCAGGTTGGCGATGTCGACGCCCAGCTTGGCGGCGTAGCCCGAGTCGAGCGCGTGCTCGGCATCGATGAACACCGCGCTGCCGCCCACCTTCTGGGCGTTGGCGATGATCGTGAGCGCCAGCGTCGTCTTGCCGCTCGATTCCGGTCCGTAGATCTCGATGATGCGGCCGCGCGGCACACCGCCCACGCCGAGCGCCATGTCGAGGCCGATCGAGCCCGTGGAGATGGTCTCGATCTCGGGCGCGGCGTTGCCCTCGCCCAGCTTCATGATGGCGCCCTTGCCGAACTGCTTCTCGATCTGCTGCAGGGCCAGGTCCAGCGCCTTCGACCGTTCCTTGGCGTTGGGCTGCGGGTTGAAGTTCATGACTGCGTCTCCTTCGCAGGGGCTGCGTCTCGAGTGCGGGGATCCGGGTTCGCGCTTGGCCGGTGTCGGGGCGGTTGCGAGGGCCGGTGTGATGCCGAGCTCGCCTTCGGAACCGCTCCCCGGGGCGCTTCCGTCTCAGGGATGGGCGCATACTACACATTTGAGCAGTAACTGGGAAGAGGAGATTTCAGGTGGCTGCCCGGGCGCATTTGCCGCAGAATCTGTCTCTTATACACA
>JBEBGT010000010.1:0-20470 GCA_040081365.1 Candidatus Eiseniibacteriota bacterium
ATCCCAGGGAGCACGCGGATGCCGAGTGCGGTGAGCGTGCCGGGCAGTTCGCCCACGCCGACGATCGTGACCCCGAAGGCTCCGGGCGGTTCGCCCTCGGTGAGCTGCACGCTCCAGTCGCCCAGATCCAGCGCCGTCGCGCCGTCCGCCCGCACTGCAGGCGTCACGCCCAGCGTGCCGCCGAGCTCCAGCGCCGCCAGCGGCACGATGGGCGCGCGCACGTGCACCACCGCCACGCCGCGCGCTCCGTTCGCGTGCCGCACGGACGAGTCGTCCGCGGGCACGCGGCGTGAACGCGGCGTGCGGTCCTCGATGCGGAACGGATGCAGCGCCGACTCGGGCAGCAGCAGCTGCCAGTCGAGGCGTTCGCCGTCGGGCCGCTCGCGGCTCATGGCCACGGGCCCGCTCACCACGAGCCCGGCCGCACGCAGCCGCGCCGCATCGCGAGCGATGCCGTCCGAGCGCAGCACCCAGTCGGCCACGCCGTCGGCCCCGGCGAGCAGCGGCAGGAAGCGCCGCGCGATGGCCGAGACCCCGCGCAGGTGGGCCTCCCAGCGGTGGCTCGCGCGCAACGTGCGCAGGTCGTCACGAGTACCCGGTTCGCGCGTCGCGAGCAGTTCGAGGTAGCCGCCGTCCGCGAAGCAGACGAGCGCGTTCTCGGTCGGCACCGCATCGTGCCGGCCGCCGGGTCGCACCGTGAAGCCCGCGGACTCGAACGCCGGCACCGCCCAGGCGAGCGACGGCACCACCACCACGGCATGATCGAAGCGGGGCAAGCGATAGGCTCCCGGAAGAGTGCACGATACGGGACCGCGCGACACACCGCGCCGGGTGAAGCCACCACACGACGCCCGCATGGGGCACCAACCGCACGAACGGCCGGCCCCGTTGGGGACCGGCCGTTCGAGTGTTCCACAACGCCCCGCACCGCGCACGGGCGGTGCCGGGCGGGACTACCGGTACAGCTTCTTGATCTGGCTCCAGCTCTTCGAGACCGTGCTCACCGGCGGCGGCGAGACACCGATCTGGTTGATGGGGTTCGCCGGCGTGGCACCGATGTTGTAATAGCCGGGCACACCACCACCGACCGTGCTGGCGCTGATGTACATGTAGGCGGGGCTGCTGCCGATCGTGGGCGGGTTGCGCGAGGCGATGCCCAGGTTGCTCGCCGTGCCGGTCATCGACACCACGGTCTGCAGCACCAGCAGGTGCGTGGTGTTGAGGTTGATCAGCAGCGGATCGAGCGGCGTCACCGTGATCGTCGAGAAGAAGCCCGGGTTCAGGCCCGCCCCGAAGTTCACGTTCACGTTGTAGCTGCCCAGGAACACGGCCGTGGCGGCGTCGAAGAACTGCACACCGATCGTCGCGTTGAGCACGGGCCCCAAGCTGGTGCCCGCGTTGAACAGCGACAGCTTGTGCGACGACAGGATGCCGAGCCCGGTGGTGAAGATCTCATCACCGAACACCGCGAGCGGATCCGTCGACGTGAAGCCGAAGTTCGCCGCCGAGAGCGTGTTGTCGTAGACCGTCGTGACCGCGTTGGTCGCCGACGAGCCGGTGCCCTTGCTGGCGACCAGACTGTTGGGAGCGACTTCGATGTCGCCGAAGTAGCCCTGCAGCGGTTCCGACGTGAGCTGGGCGTGCGAGACGCCCGCCGTGGTGAGGCAGAGCAGCGCGGCGGCGAGGAGAGCGCCGCCTCGGGTAACGAGGTTCATCGAGATTCCCCCGGGGGATGGGACGAGCGGCAGGCTCGTTCCTTAGGAAGCGGGCGACCGAACCCCGTGCGGCGCGGGCGCGTGAGCGAGATGCGTGACGGGACAGCCTCAGGTACTGCTCCGGCACTCGCGTGGCATCGATCCCGGGATCGCACGAGGCCCAACCCCACCCATGGAGGGGGCGTCGTGTGGCGTGAGGACTCCCGGAGGAGACGCGCTGGAGTGTCCGCGGGCCGCCTGAACCATTGCGACCCGATTCCCACTTAACAACCCCGGGACCGCCGGGTCAATGGCGGAATCGCCAGGATCGGGGGAATTCTGCTGGCCGGACCGGACTCCCCGGGCGCGAGGGCGACCCTGCTAGACTTCTGGCCCTCCCCCCGCCGTCCCCAGCGCCCGGGGCCGAGGTCCACGCACCGCAACCGGTCCCCTGCCCGGAGCCTGCCCGATGTCCACTTCCGCTTCGCGCCGTCCCCGGATGTCCGTCGTCGCGCTCGTCGCCCTCGTGCTGGTCCCCACGCTGTGGGCTCCGCGGGCCGCAGCCGAGCTCGGTGATGGCCACCGGGCGTGCGACTACTGCCGCATGCTCGTGGAGCACGACGACTTCGGCGGCGAAGTGGAACTGCGCTCGGGTCAGGTGAAGCTCTACGACGCCATCGAGTGCATGGCCGCCGCGGTGCTCACCGACAGCGTCGCGCAACGTGACATCCGCGCGATCCGCGTCATCGACCACGATGCTCCCCACGCGAGGCTCGGCGCGGGCCAGGCGGTGTTCGTGCACTGCACGGCCATCGAGAGCCCCATGGGGCAGGGCTTCCTCGCCGTGCGCACCCGCGCGCGGGCACGTGCCACGTGCGCGCCTCCGCACGGCACCGTGCTCGACTGGCGGGGCGTGCTCGCACGCGTCAACCGGGCGTGGTTCGTGGGCAAGCTCTCGGTCGACGCGCACGCGCGCGCCGGGCTCCAACCCCGAGCCGTCCGGCGCTGAGGCGGCGCGTCCGCCGCGCGAGCACCCGCGCTCGTCGGCTCGCGCACCGCGAACGGTCCCGGCGCGGCGGCGCCGTTGTAGGCTGCGGCGGTCCCGTCCCTGCCGAGTCCGACCCCAGCCGCGAGGCCGCCCGATGCGTCATGCCATGCGCCGCGCACCATTGCACGTGATGTGCGCGACTTCCCTGTTGCTCGCCGTGCTTGTCCTGCCCGCTCACGCCGGCGGGGGCGATCCCGATGACCGCTGGACTCCCGACCTCGTGAACGCCGCCGGCAGCGGCTCGGGCAACTCGCCGGGCGCTTCACCCGCGGGTGCATGGAACGTGGACGAGCCGCCGGGCCCGCACCACGACGCCAAGCTCGACACGCGCACGGGCACGTGGATGAGCGTGGATGTGAGCCCCGATGGCCGGCAACTGGTGTTCGACCTGCTGGGTGACCTCTACCTGTTGGCCATGGGCGGCGGCGAGGCCAAGTCGCTCACGCACGGCATGGCGTGGGACGAGCAGCCGCGCTGGAGCCCCGACGGCAAGCGTATCGCGTTCACCTCGGATCGTTCGGGCGGCGACAACCTGTGGGTGATGGACGCCGACGGCAGCCACGCGCGCGCCGTGACGCAGGAGACGTTCCGGCTCTTGAACAGCCCGGCATGGTCGCCGGACGGCCAGTATCTGGCGGGCCGCAAGCACTTCACCAGCACGCGCTCGGCCGGTGCCGGCGAGATCTGGCTCTATCACGTGAGCGGCGGCAAGGACGGCGTGCAGATGACCAAGCGCCGTACCGAGCAGAAGGACGAGGGCGAGCCCGCGTTCTCGCCCGACGGGCGCTACCTGTACTGGAGCATGGACGCCACGCCCGGCCCCAACTTCGAGTACAACAAGGACGGCAACGGCCAGATCTACGTGATCCAACGGCTCGATCGCGAGAGCGGTGAGATCACGACCGTGGCCGGCGGCCCCGGCGGCGCGATCCGGCCCACGCCCTCGCCCGACGGCAAGCGCCTCGCCTACCTGAAGCGCGTGCGCTTCCAGAGCGTGCTGCACGTGCTGGATCTCGAGTCCGGTGAGGAACACGCGCTCTACGCCGGCATGGAACGCGACAACCAGGAAGTGTGGGCGGTGCACGGCGTGTATCCCGGCGTGGACTGGACGCCGGACGGCCGCGCCATCGTGTTCTGGGCACAGGGCGGCCTGCACCGGATCGACGTGGCGAGCAAGCAGGTCACCGACATCCCGTTTCACGTGAGCGACACGCGCCGCGTGACCGAAGCGGTGCGCTCGCCGGTGGCCGTGGCCCCGGACAGCGCGCGCACGAAGATGCTGC
Organism: Candidatus Eiseniibacteriota bacterium; assembly: GCA_040081365.1. GTDB lineage: Bacteria > Eisenbacteria > RBG-16-71-46 > RBG-16-71-46 > RBG-16-71-46 > JAIOPA01. Next base: position 4,026 of record JBEBGT010000010.1, read on the forward strand.
GCTGGGTGAGCGTGAGCCCCAAGGGCGACCGCGTCGTGTACTCCGCACTCGGGCACCTGTACGTGCGCGCGCTTCCCAAGGGCACGCCGCGCCGGCTCACCACGCAGGACGACCATTGGGAGTTCTACCCGGCGTGGTCGCGCGACGGCCAGTCGATCGTGTACGTGACGTGGAACGACTCGACGCTCGGCAGCGTGCGCGTCGTGAGCGCCGGCGGCGGCAGTGGCCGCGTGCTCACGGGCAAGCCCGGGCACTATGTGGAACCGGCGATGTCGCCCGACGGCAGCACCGTGGTCTACCGCGCCACCACCGGCGGCTACCTGTTCTCGACCCGCTGGCAGAAGGACCCGGGCATCTACCAGGTCAGCGTGCGTGGCGGCACGGCACGGCTGGTGAGCCGCCGCGGGCAGCTGCCACAGTTCGGACGCGCCAGCGACCGCGTGTACCTGGTCGACGTGAACGGCGGCGACCAGGACGATCGTTCATTGTTCAGCATCGACCTCGCGGGCACCCGCGAACGCACGCACGTGAAGGGCGTGTACTTCACCGAGGTCCAGCTCTCGCCCGACGAGCAGTGGCTGGCGTTCCGCGAGAAGTACAAGGTGTGGATCGCACCCGCGGTGCGCGCGGGCCGCCCCGTGGACATCGGCCCCGGCATGCGCGACCTGCCCGTGAAGCTGGTCTCCAACGATGCCGGCGACTGGCTCGGCTGGTCGGGTGACTCCCGCACGCTGCACTGGGCGCTGGGTTCGAAGCTGTGTTCGCAGGACGTGCGCGAGCTGTTCACGTTCGCGCCCGGCGCGGCGGATTCCCTGCGCGCGACGGCGGTGCGCACCACGGACGTGGGCTTCGCCTATGCGGCCGACAAACCCGCGGGCAGCATCGCCCTCACCGGCGCGCGCATCATCACCATGAAGGGCGACGAGATCATCGAGGACGGCACGATCGTCGTGACGGGCAATCGCATCGCGGCGATCGGGCCGCGATCGCAGGTGAAGGTGCCGGCCGGCGCCCGCGTCGTCGACGCGGCGGGGCGCACGATCACGCCCGGCTTCGTGGACGCTCACTGGCACGGCGGCATGGGCTCCGAGCAACTCATCCCGCAGAGCTCGTGGATCGACGGGGCCTCGCTCGGGTTCGGCGTGACCACGCTGCACGATCCGTCCAACGACTCCTACGAGATCTTCACGCACGGCGAGATGCAGCGCGCCGGGCTCGTCACGGCACCGCGCATCTTCTCGACCGGCACCATCCTGTACGGCGCCAAGGGCGACTTCCATGCCGATGTCGACAGCCTGGGCGACGCGCTCATGCACCTGCGCCGCATGCAGGCGTACGGCGCGATCAGCGTGAAGAGCTACAACCAACCGCGCCGTGACCAGCGCCAGCAAGTGCTCGAGGCCGCGCGCCAGTTGGGCATGGACGTGGTGCCCGAGGGCGGCGCACTGTTCCCGCACAACATGACCATGGTCATCGACGGCCACACCGGCGTCGAGCACGCGCTGCCCATCGCGCGCGTCTATGACGACGTCGTGCAGCTGTGGAGCCAGACGAAGGTGGGTTACACGCCGACGTTCAACGTTGCCTATGGCGGGCTCGACGGCGAGCACTACTGGTACGCGAAGACGAACGTGTGGGCCGACGAGCGACTGCAGAAGTTCGTACCGCGGCGCACGCTGGACGCCCGCGCGCGCCGGCCGCAGACCGCTCCCGATAACGAATGGAACCACATCACCGTGGCGCAGGAGGCGAACAAGCTGCACCGCGCCGGCGTCGGGGTCCAGATCGGCGCGCACGGTCAGCGCGAGGGGCTCGGGGCGCATTGGGAGATCTGGAGCCTTGTGCTGGGCGGCATGACGCCGTTGGAGGCCCTGCACTGCGCCACGATCGGGGGTGCGCGTTATCTGGGGCTCGATGGCGATCTCGGCTCACTCGAGCCGGGCAAGCTCGCAGACCTCGTGATCATGGACAAGGATCCGCTCGCGGACATCCGCAACACCGAGAGCCTGAGCCGCGTGATGCTGAACGGCCGGCTTTACGACGCCAACACGCTCGACGAGCTGCTGCCCCGGAAGCGCGCCCGCGCGAGCTACTGGTGGGAAGCGCAGCAACGCGAGGAAGCGGCCGTGCTGCGCTGACCTCGGTGGAACGACGACGGGCCCGGGGCGCATGCGGCCTCCCGGGCCCGTGGGTTCAAGGGTGTTCCCGCGGGGGACTCGAGATGAGCAGGGCGGCCGCCGTGCGGTTCTCGACGCCGAGCTTCTCGAGCACGCGCTCGACGTGCTTCTCGATGGTGCGCGATCGTGCCCCCAGAATGCTCGCGATCTCGGCGTTCGTCTTGCCGGCCGCGAGCCAGTGGGCCACGTCGGCTTCGCGCGGCGTGAGCCCGAATCGCGCCAACCCGCCCGCGCGCGCCGACGTCCGCTGCGCCGTGACCTGGCGCGCGTTGGAACACGCGAGTTCGAGATGGGGCCGCAGGAGCTCGAGCAGGATGCGCTGACGATCGAGTTCGAGCGATGCACGGGCCCGATCCTCACCCGCGCCGAGGACCGCCCCGTCCCGTTCCGCGGCGATCTCGGCGAACACCACCCAGCGCTGCTCGTCGTGCTCGGGCAACTCCATGGCCCGGCGATTCTTGGCGACTCGCGACGCCGACTCGTCGTGGACCGGCGGCAGGAGCGAGAACCGCACCCGCGGCGTGATGCGCTGCAGGATCCCGGGGGCTTCGCTCAGGAAACCATCGAGATCCCGATATTGATGCAACTCGAGTATCGCGCGGTGAAATGCCTCGAGTTCGCTATGCGATAGACGCAGCACGCGCACCACCCCCCCTGAAGGACCTACGTGGGTCCACGTATTCCGGGCCGCTGGCCGTGGCGTCTACTGTTTCGCCCTAAGCGCGACGGGAACACGGACTTCCGGGGGTAGCGCGTGCGGTCGAGGGGGGACGCACGCGATCGAAGTCCGATGTGAAGTCTAATACTGATGCCCGTGCCTCGGCAATCGCGATTGTCGGAATCCGCGATTGTCGGAATCCAGAGGTCCCCTGGCCCGCCACGAGTGCGCCAGCCCGCAGGGATCCCCAGCACCACGGATGCGCTGTTCAGGAACGGACACCGATGCCTTCGGGGGAAGCGCGGTGGAAGGGACTGACATCCGTGGTGTTGAGCATCCTGGGACCCCTCGCGGCCTGCGCTCGACGTCGACGCGCCCCGCGCCGCCGGTGTGAGCCGGTCGCTCCCTCCGCCGAGGCACCTGTCGTGGCGTCGCGCGAAGGTCGGGATGCCGTCCGTCGGTGCATCGCACCACTGCCGGTGGTGGCGGCCCGGGCGTGACCCATGCGGCTCCCGCCCCACTCACCCCGCACGCTCACCCTGTGTTCGCATGGGCTTACGTGTGTTGCCGGTGAATTCCCGAGTCGGCTGCAGTACAAAAGGTTGCGCGACCGCGCCCCGAGCCGCAGGATGGCCCCACTCTCCGCTGCGTCGCCCCCCCACGGCGCCGCTGGCGCGCTCCCCGCTCCGGGTCAAGCCTCTGCCCCGGATGGCCGATGATTCCGGAAACCCACTTCGCGGTGGGCATCCCCGGGACTCCCCACGGGCGTGCCCACGACGACCGTTCGGGGTGCCATGCGCTGGCGTCCCACGACCCGGATCCCCACCATGACCGAGCCGCAGTCGCTCACCCATCATGCACCCGTCGTCGCCGGCCCGGTTCGGCGCGCGTGGCACACACTCGTCGCCCTCGCGGGCTGGGTGTTGTTCATCTACTGGTGGTGGATCGTCTTCCAGCGCGTGAGTCGCGACGAGGTGCGCTGGACGCTGTGGTTCATCGGGCTCGCTCTTGCCGCCATCGTGCTGTCGACCGCGCTGTGGGCCGCACACAATCTGCGCGTGTGGAAGCGCAAGGGCCCGCGCATCCAGCTGCGCGACATCACGCCGGACTTCTCGCATGACACGATCGGACGCCGGGTGGACCTGCCGGGCGTGCCCGAGGACTGCCGCACGGCAGCGGTGGTCGTGGTGCGCATCGAGGACGGCGCCAAGGTGTACCGCCCGCTGCCGCCGCGCGGCGGCGCACCGGGCCGCACGGCGAAGATCGTGTCGCTGCCCCCCACCGGAACGGAGGGCAGCCGATGAAGGCGCACATCATCGACTTCCTCAACCTCGTGCAGGCGCACCCGGCCTACTGGGCCGCCCTGCTGTTCTTCGCCGGTTACCCGGTGCTGAGCGCGATCACCTGGGTGAGCACCGGCCTGCACTTCTACCTGCGCCGCGAGCGCGGGCTCGACACGCATGATGCGCCGCCGGTACTGCAGCACTATCCACCGGCCACGGTGCTGATCCCCGCGTTCTGCGAAGAGAAGGTCATCGCGCAGACGCTCGAGGCCGCCATCCGGATCGACTACCCCGACTTCGAGATCGTGGTGGTCGACGACGCCTCCAGCGACCGCACACGCGAAGTCGTGCAGCCGTTCGTGGACCGCGGCCAGGTGCGCCTGATCACGAAGGAACGCAACGAGGGTAAGGCCATGGCCATGAACGACGCCCTGCCCTGCCTGCGCGGCGACATCATCCTGGTCATGGATGCCGACGCCAGCCCCGACCCGATGATCCTGCGCTGGATGGTGCCGCACTTCGAGTCCGCGCGCGTCGGCGGTGTGACGGGCAACCCGCGCGTATGGAACCGCGTCACGTTCCTGTCGCAGCTCCAGCTCATCGAGTTCACGTCCATCGTGAGCCTCTTGCGCCGCGCGCAGCGCATCTGGGGCCGGATCCTCACCATGTCTGGCGTGGTCGGCGCCTTCCGCAAGTCGGCGCTGCTCGACGTGGGCAGCTACAGCCCCGAGATGGCGACCGAGGACATCGACATGACCTGGAAGCTGCAGCGCGCGCACTACGACGTGCGCTACGAGCCGCGCGCGCTGGTGTGGATGCACGTGCCGGAACACCTGCCCGGGCTCATCCGCCAGCGCCGGCGTTGGGCGTTCGGGCTGGCGCAGGTCGCGCGCCGGCATGCGAGCGCACTCGTGGAGTGGAAGTCGCGCCGCATGTGGCCGGTGTTCTACGAAGCCATGCTCTCGATCCTGTGGGCCTACTGCTTCGTGGCGCTCACCGCGCTGTGGATCCTGTCGTATTCCGTCGGCGTGCCGCCGGTCGGCGCGTCCCCGATCCCGAACTGGTGGGGCATGATGATCGGCACCCTGTGCCTGACGCAGCTGTTCACGGGCGTCATGCTCGACGCGCGCTACGACAAGACGGTGCTGCGTTACTACCCCGTCGCGGTGGCCTACCCCATCATCTACTGGATGCTCATGGCGCTCATCACGGTGTTCGCCACGCCGGCCGGGCTGGTGCGCCGCGCCAGCAAGGGCGCCGTGACGCAGTGGAGGACCGAGCGATGAAGTCCGCCCGCCTCCGGCTCTCGACCCTGGCCCTGGCTCTGTTCGTGCATGGTGCGCTGTTGCCGCTGGCCGTTACGGACGCGAGCGCCGCCCCGGCGCGCGCACGCAGCGTGCGCCGCCCGGTGAAGCCGCAGCCCGTGAAACCCGCGCCGCCCGAACCCGCACCCGCGCGCGACGTCTGGCGCGAGGCCCGTGGACTCGCCGACCGCGGCCAGCCGGACTCCGCGTTGGCGCTGTTGCGCGAGCCGATCGCCCGCGACACCACGAACCTCGACCTGCGCTGGCTCGAAGCCGGGCTCACGGGCGAGAGCGGCCGGCACGACGCGGCGGTGGTGCTCTACGAGCGCCTCCTCGCGGCGTTCCCCGATCGTGCCAACGACCTGGCCGTCGACCTGGCCGCGGAGCGACAGCGCGCGGGCGACCGCGCCGGCGCGGTGCGCGACTATCGCGCCTGGCTCGAGGCGCATCCGGACGATCGCCGCGTGCAGAAGAAACTCGCCGCGGCGCTGGTGCAGACGGACAGCCTGCGCGCCGCGCTGTCGGCCTACGACACGCTCGTGCGTTCCGACACCAGTGACACCGAGTCCGCGCTCGAGCGCGCCCGGGTGCTGGGCTGGCTCGGACGGCATCGCGAGGCGATCTCGGCCTTTGAAGCTGTGCAGGCGCGCGAGCCGGCCAACACCGACGCCGCGCTGGGTGCGGCGCAGAACCTCAACTGGTCGGGCCGGCACCGGCGCGCCACGCATGCGCTCGAGGCACTCACGCGCGAAGACGGCGCGAACGCCGAGGCCTGGAAGATGCTGGCGTTCGCACGCTACTGGGACGACGACGCCGATGGTGCGCGGGCCGCACTCGCGGAGTACCGCCGCAGCGCGCCGGACGACAGCGAGGCCGTCCGGCTCGAGCGCCGCATCGCGCGCGAGCACCGCTCCACGCTCGAAGTCGGCTTCGGCCGCGCGCTCGACAGCGACGGACTGCATGTGGCGAGCCCTTCGATCGAGCTGCGCTGGCCGCTCGCACCGCGCACCACCGGCATGGTGGGCTGGCGCAACGACCTCACGGACGATGCCGCTGGCCGCAGCGACGTGGCCCAGCTCGGCGCGGGCCTGAGCGTGCAGTGGAGCGCGGCGTGGACGACCTATGCCAACGGCATGCACTGGACGTGGTCGGACGAACTCGGCACGCGCATGGGCGGCGAGGCCGGCATCGTGAACCGCCCGTTCGACCACCTTCGGCTCGAGGTCGTGGCGGCGCGCGGACCGGTGATCACGCGCCAGTCGCTCGAGCAGGGCATCTCACTGCTGCAATGGGTGGCCGCCGCGGACTGGAACGGCATCCCGCGTGTGTCGCTGCACGGCGACGCCCGTTCGGGCCACTACAGTGATGGCAATCGCAGCGAGCGCGGCAGTGCGGCGGCCACGGTGGACGCGTGGTCGGGACGCACCACGGACCTCGTGCTCGGCGCGAGCGTCGATCAACTGAACGTGCACCAGGACCTGGATCACGGTTACTACGACCCCGACTTCCACCGCGAATGGGGCCCCACCGCCCGGCTCGAGCACCGGCCCGATGCGCACTGGACGCTGTCCGCGCGCGCCCGCTCCGGCTGGCAGCGCGAGAAGGGCGGCCGAGCCGAGACGTTCTATGGCCTGCAGGGCGGCATCGCCTGGCGCCCCGACCTGGACTGGATCGTGCGCCTGGATGCCGGCAAGGGCGACTCCAACCTGCAGACCGCCGCCGGCTACCGGCGCGAATGGTGGCAGTTCTCGGTGACCCGGGCTTTCTGATGCGCACGCGCTGGCGTGCCGCAGGGGCCGCCCTGCTGCTCGCGTGGGCGCTGGTGCCGCGCGTGAGTGCAGCACCGGCGGCGCGGCCACGGCCGGTCACGCCGGCCCCCCCCACCATCGCCATCCTGTGCTACCACGATGTCACGGCGGACAACGGCCGGCCCCTGCAGGATGTCTCGCCGGAGTTCCTGCGTGAGCAGATCCGGCTCTGCAAGGCGCAAGGCTGGACGTTCATGCGCTTGTCCGAGCTGGTGGCGCGGCGGGCGTTCCCCGAAGCCCTGCCGCCGCGCGTCATGGTGCTCACGTTCGATGACGGGTATCGCAGCGTGCTCGAGCACGTGCTGCCCGTGCTGCAACAAGAGGGCGTGCCGGGCACGTTCGCCCCGATCACGTCATTCGTGGGCCACGAGCACCCCGAACTGCCGCCGCTCCTGAGCTGGGACGAGCTGCGCCGGCTCGAGGCCTCGGGCCTTGCCGAGATCGCGTCGCACTCGCATGCGCTGCACCAGTACGAGTGGTCGAACCCGCAGCACGACAGCGGCCCGGCGGTGACCACCCGGCGCTGGCTGCCCGAGGCCAATCGCTACGAGGACCGCGAGCAGTACCGCGACCGTATCGGCGCCGACCTCACCGCTTCGCAGCGCGCGCTCAAGAGCGAGCTCGGGCACCCGGTGAACGTTCTGGTGTGGCCCTATGGCCGGTACAACGACATGGCGCGCGCGCAGGCCGAGATCGCCGGTTTCGCCGTGAGCCTGTCGCTCGAGGCCCGCGCGGTGACCGCGCAGGACCTGTTGCGCGGCTGCCTGCCACGCGTCATGGTGACGCGCAAGACCAACTTCGCCGACCCCGCGCTCGGCTGGCTGCCCGAGCTGCCCGAGCCCGTGCGCATGGCCGAGATCGACCTCGAGTCGCTGTGGGATCCCGACGAGCGCACGTTCCGCGCCCGGTTGGATCTGGCCGTCACGCGCGCGCGTGCGCTGGGGGCCACCGACGTGCTGCTGCCGTTCGGGCCCGACCCGCGGCGCGACGGCCAGATGGTGCGTGCCTATGCCATGAACCACCAAGTGCCGCTGCTCGCCGACGTCTGGGCGATGGCGGCGGCCAAGTTCGCGGCTGCGCCGATGAAACTGTGGGTGCGCGTGCCGAGCCTGAACCAGAGCCTGGCGTGGACGCGCCGGCCCGAGTGGCGGCTGGCCGCCGATGGCGATGGCGCGCTCGCGCGACGCTGGGGCACCCGGCTCTCGCCCGAGCTGCCCGCGACGCACTCCGCGGCCATGGACCTCCTGTCGGACCTCGCGGTGTACCTGCCGTTCGATGGGGTCGTGTTCGATGACGACGCCGCGGTGGGCGCGCGCGAGCACCTGGCCAGCGACACGGCCGCGGCCCCTGCGCGGCAGCGCGACGAGGTACGCGCACTGCTCGAGGACTGCAAGCGCGCCGTGCGCGCGTGGCGCCCGGGGGCACGGTTCGCGCGCGTCGTGCCGGCCGCGGCGTTCGAACGCTCGGGAGTCGATCCCGGCACGAGCATCGACTTGGGCGACTGCCTCGAACACGACGACCTCGTGCTGTTCGAAACCTCGAACGCGGTGCGCGACGGCTCGCCGGCTGCCATCGAGCGGCTCGCACGCCGGGCGGTGACCCGCTGGCGCGCCATGGGCCGGCCCGGCGAAGCCCCGATCGTGTTCATGCTCGCCGCGCGGGACCCCGATACCCACGCGTGGATCCCCGCCGCGCGCCAGCAGGGCCAGGCCACGGCCGCGCAGCGCGGTGGGCTCGTGCATCTGGGCACGACGCCGGTCACGTCCGAGGGCGAGTTGCCCCTGGGGCTGCTCGACACGCGCACACGGGTCTCCACCGTGAAGGCCGCCTCGCGGCGCCGCTGACGCGCCGGGCAGGAACACGAAAGCCCCCGCGGGGATCCCTCCCTGCGGGGGCTTCGTGGATGGCGCCTACTGGGGCTTCGTGACGACGAACAGCGGGAACGTGTGGCGTTGCCCGTCGCGGCCGAGCACGGTCTCGAACGAACGCCAGTCCGGGGGCACGTCCGCCAGGCGCTGCTTGGGACCGGTCACCGACACATCAATGGTGTCGGCGTTCCGCCACGACGCCGTCGGCACCAGCTCCTGCGCATCGAACACGCAGTGCGCACTGTCGATCGGCTGGCCCGCCGGGCCCAGATAGACCTGCCAGGCGCGCCCGATGAGATCCGGGTCGGCCGGGTCGCGGTCGACCACGGTGAGCTCCCACTGTCCGTCCGGGGACTTGAGGACGTCGTGCAGCTTGGGCGGCCCACCGCTCGTGGAGCCCACGCCCGACGGCTGCTTCTGGCACGCGCCCAGGCTGAGGGCGAACCACGCCACCAGCACGAGCGTCGCCGCGCTCCGTCGGACACGCCGCTGCGCCGGCCTCAAGACTTCACCAGATGCCGCAGCACCGTCTGCAGGATGCCCCCGTTCTTGTAGTAGTCCACGTCCACCGGCGTGTCGAGCCGGGCGATGGCGCTGAACTCGACCACCGAACCGTCCTCGCGCGTGGCGCGCACCTTCACCTTCTGTCGCGGCTTGAGTTCGCCCGTGAGTCCGGTGATGTCGAACGTCTCGCGCCCGCTCAAGCCCAGCGACTCCGCCGTCTGGCCGGGCTCGTAAACGAGCGGCAGCACGCCCATGCCCACGAGGTTGCTACGGTGGATGCGTTCGAAGCTCTCCGACAGCACCGCGCGCACGCCCAGCATGAGCGTGCCCTTGGCGGCCCAGTCGCGCGAGCTGCCGGTGCCGTACTCCTTGCCCGCCAGCACCACGAGCGGCGTGCCCGCGGCCTGGTACTTCTCGCTGGCATCGTGGATCGGCATCTGCGCGTTGCTCGGGAAGTGCACCGTGACGTTGCCCTCGCTGCCGGGGACGAGCAGGTTCTTCAACCGGATGTTCGCGAACGTGCCGCGCACCATGACCTGGTCGTGGCCGCGGCGCGAGCCGTACGAGTTGAAGTCACGCTTCTCGACACCGCGCTCCCCCAGCCACTTGCCCGCCGGGCTCGCGAGCGCGATGTCACCAGCCGGCGAGATGTGATCGGTGGTCACCGAGTCGCTCACCATGACCAGGCAGCGCGCCCCGGTGATGTCCTTGAGCGGCGCGATCTCGGGGCCCAGGCCCTTGAAGAACGGCGGCTCGTTGATATACGTGCTCTTGGCGTCCCACGCGTAGCGCTCGCCGCCCGCCACGGGGATCGCGTTCCAGCGCGGGTTGCCGTCGAACACGTTGCCGTAGCTCGACGCGAACATCTTCGGCAGCACGCTGCTGGCGATCGTGTCGGCGATCTCCTGCTGCGTGGGCCACACGTCGCGCAGGAACACCGGCTTGCCGTCCTTACCCATGCCCAATGGTTCCACATCGAAATCGATGTCGACGCGGCCCGCGAGCGCGTAGGCCACGACCAGCGGCGGCGAGGCCAGGTAGTTGGCGCGCGTGAGCGGGTTCACACGGCCTTCGAAGTTGCGGTTGCCCGAGAGCACCGCGGCCGCCACGAGCTTGCCCTCTTCGATGGCCTTACCCACGGCCTCCGGCAGCGGGCCCGAGTTACCGATACACGTCGTACATCCGTAGCCCACGACGTTGAAGCCGAGCGCTTCGAGGTCCTTCATGGTGCCCGAGGCGTTCAGGTACTCGGTCACGACCTTGGAGCCGGGCGCGAGGCTGGTCTTCACGAACGACTTCACGTTCAGGCCCTTCGCCACAGCCTTCTTCGCGAGCAGGCCAGCGCCGAGCATGACCGACGGGTTCGAGGTGTTCGTGCACGACGTGATGGCCGCGATCACGACCGCGCCGTGTGCGAGCGTGTCGGCATGGCCGTTCGACTGGACCTGGGCGCTGCGCGTGAGGTCGGCCTCGGCGAGACCGTAGCCGCGCTCCTTGACGGGCGCGGTGAGGCCCTTCGCGAAGCTCGACTTCACGTCGCGCAGCGTGATGCGATCCTGCGGCCGCTTGGGGCCGGCCACGCTGGCCTCGACCGCGGCCAGATCGAGCTCGAGCGTGTCGGTGTACACCGGTTCGGGCGAGTCATCGGTGCGGAACAGGCCCTGCGCCTTGCAGTAGGCCTCGGTGAGGCGCGCCTGATCGGCGCGGTTCGTGCGCTCGAGATAGCGCAGCGCCTCGTCATCCACCGGGAAGAAGCCGATCGTGGCGCCGTACTCGGGTGCCATGTTCGCGATCGTGGCGCGGTCCGGTAGCGACATGCCCGAAAGCCCGGGGCCGTAGAACTCCACGAACTTGTCGACCACGCCCTTCTTGCGCAGCATCTGGGTCACGGTGAGCACGAGATCCGTGGCGGTGACGCCATCCTTGAGCTTGCCGGTGAGCTTGAAACCCACCACCTGCGGCGTGAGCATGTAGAGTGGCTGGCCCAGCATCACGGCCTCGGCCTCGATGCCGCCGACTCCCCAACCCACCACGCCCAGACCGTTGATCATGGTGGTGTGCGAGTCCGTGCCCACGAGCGTGTCGGGGTACGCCACGGTCCCGCCGGCGTCCTGCGAGGTGAGCGTCGCGCTTGCGAGATACTCGAGGTTCACCTGGTGCACGATGCCCGTGGCCGGCGGCACCACACGGAAGTTCGAGAACGCCTTCTGCCCCCAGCGCAGGAACTCGTAGCGCTCCTTGTTGCGCGTGAACTCGATCTCGGCGTTCTGCTCGAGCGCGGCGTTGGTGCCGAACAGGTCGACCTGAACCGAGTGATCGATCACGAGGTCGACCGGCACGAGCGGATTGATCTTGTTGGGGTCCGCGCCCATGCGCTTCACGGCCTCACGCATCGCGGCCAGGTCGACCACGCACGGCACGCCGGTGAAGTCCTGCAGGATGACGCGCGCGGGCTTGAACGGCACCTCGACCGGCTCAGCGCCGGTGGCCTGCCAGGCAGCGAGGCGTTTCACGTCGTCGCGCGTGACCTGGTAGTCATCGCAGGTGCGCAACGCGGCTTCGAGCAGCACGCGGATCGAGAACGGCAGCTTGCCGAGGTCCGTCTTCAGCTGCGCGGCCAGCGCGTGGAGGCTGTAGTAGTGGACCGTACCCGCGGGCGTGACGAGCGACTGGCGAACGCCGAAGGCGTCGCGAATGGATGCGTTCATGACGCGTCCTTTCCGGTTGCGGCGGCACACAGGGCCGCCGGGAAGACGGGGAGGCGCACAGGGCCTCCGGTGAACGGGATCAGTCTATAGCATCGGCACGGCGGCCGGCACCTTGAACCCTTCGGACCATGCGGCAGCCGGTTCGCCTCTGCCGCCCGGGGCACCGCGTAAGTGATTGCGCATGGGCCGCCTGCGGGGAGCTCCGCCCGGCCACACGCCGACCACTGGTCGCCGCTTCGCGACCGTTCATCGGGTTCGCCGGACCACCCGGCGCATGGCCGTTCCGCAGCACCCCCGAGCGCGCGCATCGTGGATTCGAGCGCGCGCCCTCCCGGTGCGCTGGCCCGATCCCACGGAGGACATCATGAAGCTCGTCCGCTGCATGCCCACGTTTGTGCTCGCCCTGCTGCTCGGTGCATCACTCGCCGCCTCTCCTGCTCGCGCCCAAGGCGCCCCCGACGCGGCCGCACTCATCGCCGCGCAGCGCGCCGCCATGCAGCCGCTCGCGTTCATGGACGGCGTGTGGCGCGGTCCCGCGTGGACGATCCTGCCGGACGGCAGCAAGCACGAGATCACGCAGACCGAGCGCATCGGCCCGATGCTCGATGGCTCGATCAAGGTGCTCGAGGGCCGCGGCTACGACGCCACCGGCAAGGTCACGTTCAACGCGTTCGGGATCGTCTCGTACGACGCCGGCAAGAAGGCTCACACGCTGCACTCGCATGCCATGGGCATGGTGGGCGATTTCGCGGTCACTCCGAATGACAGCGGTTTCGTGTGGCAGATCCCGGCGGGCCCCATGACGATCCGCTACACGGCCACGGTGAAGAACGGCCACTGGCGCGAGATCGGCGAGCGGGTGCTGCCGGGCAAGCCGCCGGTGCAGTTCTTCGAGATGAACCTCACGCGCGTGGGCGACAGCGACTGGCCGGCCGCGGGCGCGGTGAGCGCGCGCTGACGAAGACAGGGCCGCGAATGCGAAGGATCGACGTGGAATCGCAGCCCCTGCGGGCCGGGCTGCCGCCATACGGGCACGCCCGCCTACCTTGGTCGCCATTGCCGTGGCGGCACCGGTGCCGGATGGTGTGGGCTCGGGGGCACGGCGCAGCCCTCCGTGGCCCGGCTGGCTGACATCGACCCGAGGGATCCAAGAGCATGGCCGAAGACCGCAAGGAACCTTGGCTCAACTACCTCGCGCTCACGACCATCGTGCTCGCGGTGTGCGCCACGCTCTCGACGTTCAAAGGGGGCTCTTACTCCACGCGCTCGGTGATGAGCCAGTCGCAGGCGGCGAACCAGTGGTCGTTCTACCAGGCCAAGAGCATCAAGTCCTACCTGCACGAGATCCAGGCCGAGGAACTCGAGACCGAGCTGGCGGCCGGCGGTGCCACGCTGGCGGCCGAAGCCCGCCGGCTGCTCGGCGAGCGCGCGGCCGAGTACCGGCGCTCGATCGAGCGCTACGAAGCCGAGATGACGGCGATCCAGGCGCAAGCCAAGGCGCTCGAGCAGCGCCGCGACCACGCGCAGCGGCATTCGCAGGCGTTCGGGCTCGCGGTGATCTTCCTGCAGATCGGCATCCTGCTGTCGTCCGTGGCCGCGCTGCTGCGCAAGCAACCCCTGTGGTGGTTCGGCATGGGCTCGGGCGTGTTCGGGCTCTACCACTTCGTCGCGGGTTTCTTCGCGCCGTGAAGCCGACGAGGGTAATGTAGCGCGCATGCACCGTTCACTGATCGTGCGCCAGGTCGCGCCCGCGGCCCTGCTGCTTCTCGGCCTGATCGCGGCCGCCATCGTGCTGGACGCGGTGCTTCACGTGGTGGGACTCGACGGCGTCGGCCTGTGGCTCGGGCCCATCGGTACGGGCATGTTGGTGGCCTCGTTCGGATACTCGCTGCGCAAGCGCAAGAAGATCACCTGGGGCCAGCCCAAGCGCATGCTCGAACTGCATCAGGCGCTGGGCTGGTTCGGCTCGCTGGCACTGCTCGTCCACGGCGGCGGGCACTTCAACGCGCTCCTACCCTGGCTGGCCATGGTCGCCATGGTCGTGGTCGCTGCGAGCGGCATGGTGGGCGCCGTGCTGCTGCGACGCGCGCTGGAGATCGTGCGCGAGAACGCGCAGGCCGCGGGTACGCCCCCGGCCGAGGCGCGCCATGCGGTGCTCGATGCCATGACGGTCGACCTCATGAAGAAGTGGCGCGTCGTCCACATGCCCTTGAATGCCGTGTTCCTGACGCTCGCGACGTTGCACATCGTCGTCGCCGTGCTGTTCCGGTCCTGGTGAGCGCATGAAGAGCCGGACCGCCGCCCTGTGGTCGGCCGCCGTGGGCCTGACGTTCGCGCTGGCGGCGCCGCACGCGGCCCTCGCCCCTGGCCCCCAGTCCGAGGGCCACGCGAAGATCGAGGCAAGGTGTTTCGACTGCCACACACCAGGGCAGGGCACGCCGCGCGCCAAGTGCATCGCCTGCCACGCACTCGACAGGATCGGCGCCGACGATGCCACCCGTGATCCGAGGGCACAGGCCATCATCGGCATGCACCGCTCGCTCGGCGATCGGCCGTGCGGTGCGTGCCACACCGATCATGCCGGCCGTTCGCCCGCGCGGGCCACACGGGTGTTCACGCACGATGCCTTGCCGGCTTCGTCACGCAACGCGTGCAGGGATTGCCACGCCAGCCAGCGGCCGGCCGACGCGCTGCACCGGGACGCGGCGGCCGCATGCGGCGCGTGCCACGCCACCACCGCCTGGAAGCCGGCGACGTTCGCGCACGAGAAGTACTTCGTGCTCGACCGCGACCACGCCACCTCGTGCCGCACCTGCCACGAGGAGGCGGCCGACTTCAAGCGCTACACCTGCTACGGCTGCCATGAGCACTCCCCCGCTCGCATCCGGGCCGAGCATGACGAGGAGGGCATCCGCGGCAGCCGGCTCGACGACTGCGTGCGCTGCCATCGCTCGGCGGACGAGCACGAGGGCCGCGAGGGCGGCCGCCGGCGGCGCGGTCGCGACCGCGGCGGTGACGACTAGCCCGCCCGGCCCACGGGACCGCTGGCTGCGACGCGCGAGGGCGGCCACTCCCTCCCCCGCACACGGCGGGCATTCCGGCCCGAACGCAGACGGCCACCCCAGTTGCAGGGTGGCCGTCGCGCTATCGCACTCCGTGGGGGCGTGCGACAGGGGGGGGGGACCGGCATGAGGAGGCCAGAGCCACGCTCGCGCGGCCCGATCCCGGAGCCGCGCGCCGTGGCCTGCGTCAATCGATCAGCACCATCTTTCGCTGCGCGCGATCGCCGCCTGCCAGCAGACGGTAGAAATACACACCGCTCGGCACGCGCGCGCCGCGGTCGTCGGTGCCGTTCCACTGCAGCGTATGCACGCCGGGCGCCAGGTGGCCCTTGGCGAGCATCTTCACCGAGCGACCCGCGACGTCGAACACGCGCAGCTCCACCTCACGCTCGGACGGCAGCGTGAAGTGCAGCGACGTGCTGAGCGTGGCGGGACGGAACGGGTTCGGCGAGTTCTGCCCGAGCGCGAAGGTCAGACCGAGGCCCGAGCTGCCGAGCACGTCGCCCTCGGTGTTGATCGGGCCCGCCGTGAGCGCACCGATGCCACCGCCCGTGCCGGGCAGCGGCCCGAACACCGGCAGGAAGTGCGGGCGGAACACGGCGCCATCGGCGACACGCACCGACTTGGCGTAGATGGCACCCTGCGTGTTGGCCAATGCGCCGAGCGTGACCGTGGCACTCGGCGCCACGATCGTGCCATGGAAGAAGCTGTCCTGCGGCAGCCGGATACCTTCGCCGCGCGGCCGGAAGTACATCTTGAAGTGCGTGCTCAGGAGCGCGTCACCTTGCGACACGATCGCCCCGCGCGACATCGAGAACGACTCGGTGATGTGCACGATGGTTCGCTCGAGCGGCTTGATCGTCATTTCGCCCAGCGGGCCGATGGGAACCTCGAGCGTGCCGTCCGGGTCGTACTGCAGGAACGCGCCGGTGCCCAGCACGAGCTTCTTGAACACGTACGTGCCGTTCATGAGTGTGAGCCACGCACCGTTACCCACGTAGACCTCGCCATAACGCCCCGGCTGCAGCGTCTGGATGGCGAAGCGCGGCACGCTCACGGTGCCACGGATCAGC
>JBEBGT010000241.1:0-5683 GCA_040081365.1 Candidatus Eiseniibacteriota bacterium
GCGCAACTGCCGGGTCTGCTCGAAGGCGGCATCGAAGCGGTCGACAGCCATCGCAGCCGCCTGCAGCAAGGCACCAACGCGTTCGTCGGCGGCAGTACCGCACGCGTGAGGAGTGCTGCGGCACTGGTGGCCGGCGCGCTATGCTGCGCCACCGACCGGAACGCCCCGTACCCGGAGAGCCGCCATGCCGCCCGTCACGACCGCACCGATGACCACGCTGTACCCCGCCCGCGAGGGCGTGCGCCCGGTCGCCGCCGAAGATCTGTGGACCGTCCCGCGCGTGGGGGCTCCCGAGCCGTTCCCGGACGGCAGCGCGCTGGTGGTGCCGGTGACGCGCTGGAACCTCGACAAGAACGAGGCGCGCACGCAGTTCTACCGCGTGCCCACCGAGGGCGGTGCCGCCGTCGCGATCACGTCGCCCGAAGCCTCGGCGTCCGAGCCGCGCGTCTCGCCCGACGGCAAGCGCCTCGCGTTCACGCGCAAGGATGCCGGCGGCCGTGCGCAGCTCATGCTGCTGCCGCTCGACGGCGGTGAGGCGCGCAAGCTCACCGAGCTGCCGCTGGGTGTGTTCGACCCGCGCTGGCTGCCGGACGGCAGGGGCATCGTGTTCGTGGCCACGCTCCTGAAGGGCCACCTCACGCACGAGCTCACGGCGCTCGAGCTCAAGCGCCGCGCCGACGATCCTGTGAAGGCCCACGCCACCGAGGATCGCCTGTACCGGTACTGGGACACGTGGCTCACCACGGGCGAGGTCCCGCACCTGTTCCTGTACGACCTGGGCCGTGAAGTGGTGCGCGACCTCACGCCCGAGTCGACGCTGTGGTTCGAATGGATGGAGCCGTCGGGCCAGTACGACATCAGCCCCGATGGCCGCGAGCTCGCATTCGCCGCCACGTCGTTCGATGCCGCGCGCTCGCTGATCCACGCCAACATCTACACGGTGCCGGTGGCGGGTGGCGCGGTGAAGAACCTGACGCCGGACCATCCGGCCGACGACATCCGGCCGCGCTACTCGCCGGACGGCCGCTGGCTGGTGTACGGCATGACGCACGACCCCGAGTTCTACGCCGACCGCGTGCGGCTCATGCGCATGGAGCGCACCACGGGCAAGCACGAGGAGTGGCTCGCGAACTGGGACGCCATCCCGCAGCACTGGGAGTTCGCGGCCGACGGCACGCTGCTGTTCGAGGCCGAGTACCACGCGCGCATGCGTGCGTATGCGTGGAAGGGCCACGACGAGCCCAAGCCGCTCACGCAGGACGGCACGGTGTCGGGCCTCACGCCGGTGGCGGGCAACAAGGTGGCGTTCCTGCACCAGACCCTGAGCGCCACGGCCGAGGTGCGCGTCATGCCGCAGAGCGGCAGTATGTCGGCGCGCGTCACGGCGTTCACCGAGGACGCCACCGCCAAGTACCACGCCGGCGAAGTGCGCGAGATGCTGTTCGAGGGCGCCCGCGGCGAGAGCGTGCAGATGTTCGTGGTGCTGCCGCCCGGCTACGAGGCGGGCAAGAAGTACCCGCTCGTGCACATGATCCATGGCGGTCCGCACGGCGCGTTCGGCGACCTGTGGCACGCGCGCTGGAACGCGCAGGCGTTCGCCGCACCCGGTTATGTGGTCGCGCTGGTGAACTTCCAGGGCAGCACGGGCTGGGGGCAGGACTTCGCGCAGCGCATCCAGGGCGAATGGGCCGCGCGGCCGTATGAAGACATCATGAAGGCCACCGACGTGCTCATCGCGTCGGGACTGGTCGACGACAAGCGCATGGCGGTCACCGGCGGCAGCTATGGCGGCTACATGGTGTCGTGGATCGCCGGGCACACCGACCGCTTCCGGTGCATCGTCAATCATGCCGGCGTCGCGGATCTCACCGCGCAGTACGCGAGCGACGTCACGCAGGGCCGTGGCCGCGCCGCGGGCGGCGAGGCGTGGGAGGGCATCGACAAGCAGGACGTGTGGTCGCCGATCCGGTTCGCGAGCGGCATGAACACGCCCATGCTCGTCATCCACGGCGAGCGCGACTACCGCGTGCCGGTGGGGCAGGGGCTGCTCATCTACGGACTGCTGAAGGCGAAGGGCGTGCCGGCACGTCTCGTGTACTTCCCGGACGAGAACCACTGGATCTTGAAGGCCCGCAACTCGCTCTACTGGTACAAGGAAGTGCACGCTTGGCTGTCGAGGTGGCTGGGGGCTTAGCCGGGAGGGTTCGATGACCACCGAGGCGCCCTCCCCCGACGTCGCGCTCACATTCGATCTGCACTATGACGACCTTCCCGACGACATCGTCCATGCCGCCGAGTGGTTCCGGGAGTGCGGACGCACGGCAACGTTCTTCGTGCCGACGGCGATGGTGGTGGAACGCCGCTACACGAGCGCACTGCGGCGATTGCCCGATCTCGGTCACGAAGTGGCCAGTCACGGCCACTTCCATGACTGGCCCGAGATGGACGGGCTCATGTCGGGGGATGCCGCGCGACTGACGTTCCTCGAGGAGTCGCTACAGCGACACGCCGACTTCTTCGGGGCGCGGCCGCTGTCGTTCCGCTCCCCGTGCTGGTGTGTGCTCGCACCCGGATCGATCCACGAGTTGCGTCGTCTGGGTTACGTCGCCGACTCCAGCGCCACGCCCCAGCGTCTGCCCTTGCTCGGTTCGCGACCCTTCCATCCCGGATGGTGGTCGAGCCGTCGGGGCGTACACGAGATCGCACCCGGGCTGATCGAAGTGCCGACGAGCACGTTGCTCGTCCCGGCGGGCGCCCCGACGTTCCTGACCTTGCGAGCCGCAGGCACCGGCGTGCTCCTGTCGTTGCTGGATTGGGAGGCGAGGTGGTTGGGCACGGGGCCACTGGTGCTCCAGTTCCACGTCGAGGACTTCGCGCCAGGGACCCAGCGGGACCGCTCCCCGGGGCGGCCTTCCTGGCGAGACCTGCTGCTGCGGCCTCGGGGTGGCATGCGCCTCAAGCTCTACCTTCGCGATTCTTCTTCCGAGCGGATCGCTCGCTTGCATCGACGGATCGTGGAGCGCTTCGAGGGGTGGGGTGATGCCACCATCTCGTCCGTCGCGCTCGCTCGGCTCGGGCGGTCCTGCACTCGTGGCTCCGTCGATCATCAGCTCGAGCCGGGCTGAGCGAACGTCCACCCCGACGAACGTCTGTTCGTGACGCCCCCTCCATGTGTCGGAGGCAGGGGCGTAGGGTTCGGCCGCTGAGCGAGCACTCTCGCCGCGGTCGTCCGTCACTCTTGCGCGCGCGTCCGGTTCCCTCTTGGCGCGCACGGCGATTCGGGGCTCGGGTGCTAGCCTGCGGCGTTCGTGGTTCATGCGGTTGTTGCCTTCGCGCCCCGGCTACCGGGTGCGCTTCCCCGGGAGAGGTCATGTTCGGTCCCCGCTCCGCGCTTGTGAGCCTGGTGCTGCTCGCGTTCGTCAGCCTTTCTCCGCGCGCACACGCCGCCGAGGCGGCGTCCTGGATGCGCTATCCCGCGATCTCACCCGACGGCAGGTCGGTCGCGTTCAGCTATCGCGGCAACCTGTGGAAGGTGGCGTCCTCGGGCGGCGTGGCCACGCCGCTCACCGTGGGCCTGTTCCACAACACCGCTCCGGTGTGGTCGCCGGACGGCACACGCATCGCGTTCGCCTCGGACCGCAACGGCAACCTCGACGTCTACGTGGTGGCCGCCGAGGGCGGCGAAGCGACGCGGCTCACCACGCACTCGGCCGACGAGCTGCCGGCCAGCTTCACGCCCGACGGCAAGTCGGTGCTGTTCTCGGCCGCGATCCTCGACGCGCCGGGCAACGCGCAGTTCCCGAACGCCTCGCAGCCGGAGCTCTACCAGGTGCCGGCCACGGGCGGTGCGCCGAAACAGGTGCTCACGACCGCCGCGATCTACGCGCGTTACGATCGCGCCGGCAAGCGCATGGCCTACTCGGACCAGCCCGGCTTCGAGATGGAGTGGCGCAAGCACGATCACTCGTCGTTCGCGCGGCAGTTGTGGCTCTACGACGTGGCGGCGAACAAGCACACGCGGCTCACCGCGCCCGGGGCCGACCACCGCCAGCCGGTGTGGGCGCCGGGCGACGACGCGCTCTATTACCTGGGCGAGGACAGCGGCACGTTCAACATCTGGAAGCTGTCGCTGGCCGATCCGTCGCACCCGCAGCAGGTGACGAAGCACACCGGTGACCCGGTGCGCTTCCCGTCGGTCTCGACGGCCGGCGACCTGTGCTACGGCTGGGGCGGGCAGATCTACGTGCGCGCGGCCGGGGCAGCGGAGAGCCGCAAGCTCGACGTGCTGATCATGGCCGACCGGCGCAAGCGTCCGGTGGTGCCCATGGACGTGAGTGGCAAGGCCAGCGAGTTCGCCGTGTCCCCGAACGGGCACGAAGTCGCGTTCGTGGCGCGCGGCGAGGTGTTCGTGTCGTCGGTGGAGCACGGCGACACGCGGCGCATCACGAACACGCCCGAACAGGAGCGCTCGGTGAGCTTCTCGCCCGACGGCCGCAGCCTGCTGTACGCGGGCGAGCGCGGTGGGCGCTGGAAGTTGTTCCTGAGCCGGCTTACCGACGCCAACGAGCCGGACTTCTTCAATGCCTCGGCCGTGCGCGAGTCGCTGGTGCTGGCCGGCGAGTTCGAGGCGTTCCAGCCACAGTGGTCGCCCGACGGCAGGGAGATCGCGTACCTCGAGAACCGCGTCACGATCAAGGTGCTCGACCTGCGCAGCGGGGCCACGCGGGTGGTGCTGCCGGGCAACCTCAACTACTCGTACGCCGACGGCGATCAGGCGTTCGAGTGGTCGCCCGACGGCAAGTGGCTCGCCGTGCAGTTCCTGAGCAAGGACCGCTGGTCCGGCGAAGTGGGCATCGTCCCGGCCGCGGGCGGCACGCTCGTGAACGTCACGAACAGCGGCTACGAGGACTACGCGCCGCACTGGGCGCGCAAGGGCGAGGTGCTGTTCTGGGGCACCGATCGCCAGGGCCTGCGCTCGCATTCGAACGACGGCCGGCAGAACGACGTGTACGCCGCGTTCCTCACGCGCAAGGCCTGGGACCGCTTTCATCTCGACGAGGCGGCCTACGGCCAGCTGGTCGCCAAGGAGAAGGACGGCGACAAGTCGAAGGGCGACGCCAAGGACAAGGCCGGCGCGGACAAGGCCGCCAAGGACAAGCCGGCCGCCGTGGCGGCGGTCGCGCTCGAACTGGACGGCCTCGACGACCGCATCGCCCGGCTGTCGCTCAACTCGGCCGATCTCGCGGCGGCGGCACTCACGCCCGATGGCGAGACGCTGGTGTATCTGGCCAAGTACGACAAGGGCTACGACCTGTGGAAGTACACCATGCGCAGCAAGGAAGTGAAGCTGGTGGCCAAGCTGGGCGCCGACGAGGCGGACTTCAAGCTCGATGCCGAGGGCAAGAAGGCGGTCGTGCTGGCCGACGGCCGGCTCTCGACCGTCGAAGTGGAGTCGGGCAAGTCGACCGGCATCGCCGCCTCGGCGCGCATGGACCTCGATGAGGACGCCGAGCGTGCGTACTTCTTCGAGCACATCTGGCGGCAGACGTTCCAGAAGTTCCTGGATCCGGCCATGCACGGCATCGACTGGCAGGGCCTGAAGGCGCACTACGCGGCGTTCCTGCCAGCCATCGACAACAACCGCGATTTCGCCGAGATGGCCAGCGAGAT
Organism: Candidatus Eiseniibacteriota bacterium; assembly: GCA_040081365.1. Lineage (GTDB taxonomy): Bacteria > Eisenbacteria > RBG-16-71-46 > RBG-16-71-46 > RBG-16-71-46 > JAIOPA01. The sequence goes on from JBEBGT010000241.1 coordinate 5,671, forward strand.
GCAGGGCGAGTTG
>JBEBGT010000242.1:0-5679 GCA_040081365.1 Candidatus Eiseniibacteriota bacterium
ATCTCGAGGTCCTGCCCACGATCCCGCACGAGCGCATCGGCGAGTTCCTGCGCTCGGCGACGCTGTTCACGCACAGCTCACCCGCCGAGGGCTTCCCGAACGCGTTCCTCGAGGCGTGGGCGCACGGCCTGCCGTGCGTCACGGCGTTCGATCCCGACGGGCTCATCGTGCGCGAGCGGTTGGGCGCCTGCGAGAACGCCTATGACCGCTGGGAGGCCGAACTCGAGCGCCGGATCGCCGATCCCGCGCTGCGTGCGGCCGAGGGGCGCCGTGCCCGCGACTACGCGGCGGCTCACCACGCTCCGCAGGTGATCCATGCCCGCCTGGGGGCCGTCTTGCGCGGCGTGCTCTCGCAGCGGCGCGCTTGAACGGCGGGAGGCCGGGCCCGTTCACGGGCCGCTTGGGTTAACATCGTCGCGGCCGGATGTCCGGCCGAGTGTGGCGGCGGGCGCGAGGACCAGCGCCGCCGCGGATCCCCCTGGTCCGGGACCGACCTGCGATGCCCTGGAAGCACAGTGCCGAAGAGCAACAGACCCTGCGGTTCGATGGCAACTTCCTGTACCCGGGCGATCTCGTCGCCGCCCCGAACCCCGACATGCCGCTCCAGGACGCCATCCTCACCCGGCGCACGGTGCGGGCCTATCGGCCGGAGCCCGTCCCGTACGAGCTGTTCGAGCAGATCGTCGAGACCGCCATGCACGCGCCGACCGCGTGCGACGAGCAGCGCTGGAAGATCATCTACATCGACGATCCCGCCGTGCTCCAGGACCTCTACGAGCGCGGCTCGGCCGCGGTACTCACCAAGGCCAAGCAGGCGTTCCTGATCACCTACAACAGCCACACCGACAACCTGCAGTACCTCGACCACGTGCAGTCGGCGGCATCCTTCATCGCCACTTTCGGACTGGTCGCGCACAGTGTGGGCGTCGGCTCGTGCTGGCTCGGTCACCTGCCCAACAAGGGCGAGCTGCGGAAGATGTTCAACATCCACCCGTTGTTCGAGCCGATCGCGCTGGTCACGTTCGGGTTCTACCGCGAGAAGGTGAAGATGCGGCCGCGCAAGCGTTCGGCGGTGCAGATCATCTTCAAGGGGCGCTTCGAGCGTGAGGGGTTGCAGTTCTCGAAGGCCAAGAACGTGCCGGTGCGCACCGTGGTCCGCACGCTGTACTACCTGCTGCCGCCGTTCCTGCGCCGGCGCTTGCGCAAGTACAGCCTCAAGTACGAGAAGAAGTTCTACAACGAAGTGTATGACTGAGCTCGGCGCGCAGGGGGGCGGCCCGGGGGGCGCACATCGGAGCGGCACGGTCGCGCTGCGCGACGTGCTCGCGCGCGCGTTGCCCCGCCTGCTCACGCAGCTCTGTCGTGACCCGGACCATCCGTTGCATGGCTGCTTCGACCGGCACCACTGGCACTACAAGATGCGCGACTTCTCGAGCGCGGTGCTGGTGCAGGGTTCGCTGGTGCTCGATCTCATCGCGCGGCGCCGGCTCGACCTGCCCGTGCCCGAGCTGGACCCGGTGCGCGCCGCCGCCTGGCGCGAGGCGGCGCTCCGGCACTGGGTGGGCACGCAGCACGCCGATGGGAGCCTCGACGAGTACTATCCGGCGGAGTCCGGTTTTCCGGCCGCGGGTTTCAGCCTGTACGCGGCCGCGGTGCTCGCGCAGGCGCAGCCACCGAGCGCCGAGGTGGCGGCCGGCATGACGAAGACCGCCGCCTGGATCCTGCGCGCGGCCGAGACCGAGGCGGTGAACCAGGAGATCATCGCGCTCTCCGCCTGCACGCTGGCCGCCAAGGCGGGCATCGCCTTGGATGGGGCCGCACTTGAACGGCGCTGGGCCGCCGTCCACGCCGGGCAGTCGCCGGAGGGCTGGTTCGAGGAGTACGGCGGCGCCGACACCGGCTACCTGGCCGTGGCCTGTGACGCGCTGTGGGACGTCTGGGAGGCCACCGGTGACGTGCGCGCACGGGACGGCGGGCTGCGCGCGGTGGGCTACATCCATGCGTTGCTCGGGGTCGCGGGCGACGTGCCGCGCTACGTGAACTCGCGCAACACCGACTATCTGTCGGGTTACGGGCTCGTGCGATTCGCGTCGTTGTCGCCCGAGGCGGCCGCCGTCGTGCACGCCTCGCTCGCGCACCTGGCTTCGGCGCGACACTTCCTGCATCACATCGACGACCGCTACCTCGCGCACTACGTGCACACGAGCTGGTTCCGCGCGCTGCCGCATCTGGCGGACATGCTGGCGCCGGGTGCCCTGGCGCAGGGTGCGCGCTGGTTCCCGCACGCGCGCATGCTGGTGGTGCACGACGCACAGGCCAGCCTGTACGTGGCCGCCGGCAAGGGGGGCACGGTGGTGCGGGTGACGCAGGCGGGCGAACTGGAGTGCGACCAAGGTTGGCGCGGGTCGGTGGCGGGGGTGCCCACCACCACGTGCTGGCAGGAGTCCGCGGCCGAGGTGTCGGCGCAGGCGGACGGAGAGGCCTGGGTCGTGCGCACGGCGATGCCGCTGCGCCAGCACCGCTTCCTGGTGCCCAGCCCGCTCAAGCATCTCGTGCTGCGCGTGCTCGGTGCGGTGGCCGGCCGCGCGCTCATCCCGCTGCTCAAGCGCCGGCTCATCTTCAGCCAGGTCCCGAACGGTGCGCGTTTCGAACGCGAGGTGCGGGTGCAGGGCGGTGCCGCGTGGATCCGCGACACGTTCGCGGGCCGCCCGCTCGCGGAGCGCCGGCGCGAGGGCGCGTACTCGCTGCGGCACGTGAGTTCCGGCGGCAGCTTCAGCTTCGCCGAACTCGCCCCCGTGCCGGCGGTGGCGCACCTGCACCGCGACGGCGACCCGGTGTAGCGGACCGCTCAGCGCGGCGGCGAGAGCCAGCCTTCGGTTTCGAGGATGTCGCGCATGGTGGTCCAGCGATAGCGCTCGAAGAGGTGCTCGAGCTTGGCGACCACCGAATGCAGGTTCACGTAGGTGATGAACCCGTTCACCGGGTCGAGCGGCAGCCGGCGCGATTCCGGGGTGACCTCGCGCGGATGCAGATAGAGCGCGAACGGCCGGTGGCGCAGGATGAAGTCGAGCATACCGCGGAAGACGGGCAGCGGCAGTGCGCGCAGGTAGAAGCCGCCACCCGCCGGGAAGCGCAGCCCCTGGAGCTCGGCGATCGCGACCGGGAACTCGACCAGCGTGCCGTTCGGGTCGTGGCGCCGCAGGTCCGCGGAGTCCGGACGGTAGATGCCGACCGGGGCGCCGGGGGTGCCGTACATCTTCACCTTCATGGGGAAGATGCTGCTGTCGTAGCGGTAGCCCTCGGAGCGCAGCACCTCGAGCGCCCAGCCGTTCGAGCGGTCGATGCTGAACGTGGGCGCACGAAAGCCGCACACCGGGAACTCGCCGTCGAGCGTGTGCTCCACCACGCGGCGGAACTCACGCAGCTCGTCGCGGAACGACTCCGGCGTGGCGCGCCATACCGGTCGGTGCGACATGCCGTGACAGGCGAGCTCGTGCCCCTCGGCGATCATGCGGCGGATGAGCGCCGGATGTTCGCGCACGACGTCGCCGAGAACGAAGAACGTGCTGCGCCAGCCGTGCCGGGCGAGCAGGTCGAGGATCGCCTCGGTGCCGCGGACCACGATGCTCTCGTCCTCGCCGCCGTCGCCATGCCCACCTTGCAGTTCACTGTGATGCCAATCCTCGATGTCGAACGAGAACGCGGCGCGATGCGGGAAGGGCTTCATCGCGGACTCCGCCGGTAGATGCGATGTCCCAGCGAGTCGGCGTACACACGCTCGAATCCCGTGCCGGCGCTGTCGAGCGCCGCCCACGTCGCGCCCGCCGCATGCTGCGGACGATAGAGCACGTACGCGGGGCCACCGAGTGAGTCCAGTGCAGCAGCCGCGGCGGCGAACGGGAGCGCCGTGCCATGTCCGTAGAGCGCCGCACTCAGGTCGCGGCGATGCGCCAGCATGTCGGCGGGGAATGCCGCCTTGTCGGGCCCGAACGGCGTGCCGACGAGCAGGCGGCGCCGGCCTTCGACCAGCAGCACATCGCGCGAGTCGTCGTCCACGAACACGGCGTTCGTGGGCGTGTGCTGCCGGATCCACGCATAGAGCTGCGGTTCACCCGCGGCACGGAAGGTCTCGACGGCGGTGGCCCGTGCCGGGTCGAGCAGGAAGCCGCGCAGCAACAGCAGCGAGGGCATTACGAGCGTCACGAACGTGAGCACGCCGGCGAGCAGCGGCCCCAGCCGGCGCTGCCAGCGTCCGAGCTGCCCGGTCAGTTCCGGGGCCGCGAACAGCGCCAGTGGCACGAACACCATCCACGTGAACTTGTGCTCGTTGCCGAGCGGCAGTGCCACCACGAGCGCGAACAGGGTCATGCCGAGTGTCCACGCGGCAAGCCAGCCTGGACCCAGCGCGGGTCGACGGACGACCCGCATGAGCGCCGGGCGCGCGAGCCAGACCGTGAAGCCGCACGCCGTCAGCAGCGTCCACGGCATGCGCCAGTCCAGGTGCAGGTAGCGGTGCTGCACGCCGCTGAGCGCGGTGTCCCAGCCGGCGCTGATCGAACGGAAGTACGGGTAGGTGCACGCGAGACCGGCGGCGAGTGCCACGGCCAGCCACAGCAGGCGGCGGGCGGGACCGAGCGCCGGCACGGCGGGCGTGAGCAGCGCCAACAGCAAGCAGGCGCCGATCCCGACCGGGACCGCCGACAATCCCACCACACTGTGGAACAGCATCATGCCGGCGGCCGAGGTTCCCGCCACCGCGAGCCAACGCCAGGGCGCCGCGGCCGCACCCTCGCGTGCGTCCGTGAGCCAGCGCAGTCCCGCCCACAGCGACACCAGCATGAGCAGATAGGCGTAGCCGAGCGCGGTGCCGACCATGTACTTGTCCCAGGCGTTCACCATCCACGCGAACGGGGCGCACAGCTGGTGCATGACATCCACGGTGTCCCAGCGGGCCTCGGCCAGGATGCGCCGGACCTCCGGCATGCCCTGGACGTCGCCCTGCGCGGCACGCAGGAACCACAGCGGCCACAGGAAGAGCGCGCCCGCGTTGAGCCCGGTGAGGATGAGTGGCAGGGCGGAGCGGGTGGCGGCGCGGTCGCGCCAGGTGCTCCACGCCAGCTGAGCGGTGAGCAGCACGAGCGTCGCGGCCCAGCAGGCGTTCGCGGTGGCCATGTAGGTGAACGGCGACGAACCCGGACGCAGCTCGACGAGCAACGCGATGAACAGATTGTAGAACCACACGTAGTTGAGCGGCAGCCCGGCGAAGCGTGGATCCTGCGGCGGCAATCCGCGCTCGGCGATCTCCCACACGATCCCGGCATGCACCCAGCTGTCGCTGCGCACTCGCGCCCACTCCGAGAGCAGCATGGGAGCGGCCACGAAGGCCGCCGCGAGCACGGCCCACGCGACGTGCATGCGGTCGGACGGGCACTCGTTGTCCGAGGCCGGCCGTGCGGTGAAGCCGCGCGCCTCACCGCCGGCGAACAGGAACCAGCCGCCCATCGCCACCAGCCGCGCCGCCGTCTGCAGCGGGTGTCCCGCACTCACCAGCGCCCAGCCGGCGGCTGTCGCGGCCAGCGGGGCGAGGGCCAGGCCGAGCGTCCAGCGCGTGAGCGCGCCTGCGCCCGGCAGGAACAGCCGCACGAGCGCGAGCCCGGGGACCACACCCAGCCACACGAA
>JBEBGT010000243.1:0-5662 GCA_040081365.1 Candidatus Eiseniibacteriota bacterium
GGGAACGACGCATGGTACGGCCGCGGCCGGGAGGGGTTCAACGGATACTTTGACCCCCTTCGGACCCGCGAATGGCGCGGGGTTCGCGCTCTCCGAGACCTGCGGCAGGCTGCTCATGGCCAGACACTATGCTCCTGAGGCAGCAGCCAGATGACAGGGCGGCGCAAGTCTGCTGTCAGTCATATGACAAGCGGGGGCCAGTCCCGAGTGCCGCCCGGGTACCACGCGCCCGGGACCGGAAAGGCTTGCCGGAGCGCTCCTTGGCGAAGCTCGTTCGCGGGTGGCGGCTACGGCGCGCGGCGCGCGCGGCGAGGCTTCGCGGAGCCGCTCTTGCGGGTGGGCGCGCGGCGCGTTGCAGCGGCGCTCTTCGCGTGCGTGCGCGTCTGGCAGCTCGCGCAATAGAACGTGCTGCGTCCGCTCTGCACGATGCGGCGGATCGGCGCGCCGCACTCGCGGCAGGGTTCGTCGAGCCGGTCGTACACCAGCAGTTGCTCGCCGTACTGCCCCGGCTCGTTCCAGATCGTGCGATAGGTCGAGAACGTGGTGCCCATGCGCGCGATGCTCTCCTCCAGCACGAGCGGGATCTCGAGTGCCAACCGCGACCACTCGTCGGCGCTCAGGCCTCCCGCGCGCCGGCGCGGATCGATGCGCGTGCGGAACAGCACCTCGCTCGCGTAGATGTTGCCCACGCCGGCGATCTTGCGTTGATCGAGCAGCCACGTCTTGATGCTCGTACGCGCGCCCTGGGCCGCCGCACGCAGCGCGGTACCGTCGCGGCGCTCGGCCAGAGGATCGGGGCCCAGGAGCTTCAACGACGCGTCGCGGTGCAACTCGTGCGTGGCCACCACCCGCAGCATGCCGAAGCGGCGCACGTCCTGGTACCAGAGCGTGGCGCCGTCCGCGAACGCGAGCTTGAGATGCACGTGCTCCATGCCCGCATCGGGCGCGTTGCTCGCCTCCCAGAACAACCAGCGTCCGCTCATGCCCAGGTGCGACAGCAGCGTGACGCCGCCATCGAGGTCGAGCAGCAGGAACTTGCCCGTGCGCCGCGGCGGCGCGAACGCGCGGCCCTGCAACTTCGCGGGCAGTGCGGCCAGCGACGACGTGCGCAGCTTCTTGCGCGAGACGCTTGCGGCGGCGATGCGGCGATCGGGGATGGTACCGGCCAGCATGCGGCGCACGGTCTCGACTTCGGGCAGTTCGGGCATGCCCGTACTCAAGCCGCCGGGCCGCGGGGCGTCAAGGCGCGAACGTTCGACGCCGGCGGTGCACCCGCGGGTGCACCGCCCGAACGCCCTTCGCCTGCGCACGTTTTTGCATGCAGCCGCGCCGTCGCATCGGCTAGCCTCACGCGGTCGCCGCACGTGTCTCGTTCTCCACGGAGGCCTCGCTTGTCCGCCACCACCGGTTCCACCGCCGCGCGCACGTTCGGGCGCAGCATGCTCGAGCACTGGCACCTCGATCCCGCGAACACGTACCTGAACCACGGCACCGTGGGCGCGTGCCCCAAGCGCGTGCTGGTGGCCATGCATGCGCTGCAGGTCGAGATCGAGCGCCAGCCGGCGCGCTTCATGATCCGCGAGGTCGCCGACGTCAAGCAGTACGAGATGCGCGTGCCGGCGCGCATGCGCACGGCCATGGCCAGCGTGGCCGAGTTCGTGCGCGCGCATGCCGAAGACCTGGTGTTCGTCGACAACGCCACCACCGGCTGCAATGCCGTGCTGCGCTCGTACGACTTCCAGCCCGGCGACGAGATCCTGGTCACGAACCAGGGCTACGGCGCCGTGGTGAAGACCGCCGAGTACGTGGCGAGCCGCACGGGCGCCAAGGTCACCACGGTCAAGCTGCCGTACCCGGGCACCACGCCGCAGGCCGTGGTCGCCGCCATCAGCGCGGCCCTCACGCCGCGCACGCGCATGCTGATCGTGGATCACATCGTGGCGGGTAGCGCGCTCATCCTGCCGGTGGCCGAGATCACCGCCGTGTGCCGCGCGCGCGACGTGGCCACGCTCATCGACGGCGCGCATGCGCCCGGCATGCTCGAACTCGACCTGCCCGCGCTCGGTGCGGACTACTACGTGGGCAATCTCCACAAGTGGGCCATGGCGCCGCGCTCGTGCGCGTTGTTGTGGGTGGCCCCCGAGCGCCAGGCCGCGCTCAAGCCCACCGTGATCTCGTGGGGCTACCAGCTCGGCATGAGCGCCGAGTTCGACCTGCCCGGCACGCGCGACCCCGGGCCGTTCCTGGCGGCGCCCGAAGCCATCGCGTTCATGCGCGAACTCGGGCTCGACGCCATGCGGCGCTACAACCACGACCTTGCGTGGCGCGCGGCGAAGTCGTTCACCGAGCGGTGGGGGACGACGATCCCGGCCGACGAGTCGATGTACGGCAGCATGGTCACGATCCCGCTGCCCGCGCGCTTCGGTGCCGAGCCCAAGGCAGCGATGCGGCTCAAGGACGCGTTGCTCTACGAGCACGGCATCGAGGCGCAGTTGTTCGCGTTCGACGGCCGGCTGCACGTGCGACTGGCCGCGCAGGTCTACAACGACGACGCGGACTTCGAGAAGTTGTTCGCGACGCTCGAGAAGCTGGCGTGAGCCGCGCGGCCGAGGACGGCCGCCATCAGCGGGCAAGGCTCCGAATGCAGCCGTGAGGACTCCAGAGTGGCGCCCCAGGGATCTCCGGGTGCCACGGCCTCACGCCGGCTCGGCCGCCCGCGCGTAGGACTCCAGGTAACCGCAGCCCGCGCAGCGGTGCGTGAGCACGGGGTACATGTCGTGCCCCTTGGTCTTGATGCCCGTCCAGATGCTCACTTCGGGCTCACCCGCGACCCACGTGGGGATCTTCGTCGTGTCGTTGTGCCCGCGATCCATGACGACGCCGGGCTCCATGGCGCCTCCACAGCGGGGGCAGCGCAACGTGCTCGGGCTCATGGCGGGACTCCTGGCGAATGGGCGCTGCGACCGCCGCAGCGCGGCGGGAGGCACCCATCGTAGTCCAGACGCGCCCGCGGCGCGCGTTCAGCCCTGGAGCGTCGCCGCGAACGCCAGTGCGCGGTCCACCCAGGCGCGCAGGTCGCGGTCGGAATCGAAGCCCGCGGGTGCCACGAACACGTAGCCCTTCATCGGCTTGCCGGTGAAGTCCATCTCGCGTGCGTGCGGCTGGGCCAGCGCGTCGGCATAGGCCGCCGGTCCCACGCGCACCATGAGCGTGTCCTTCACGATGCCCACGAACATCTTGCCGCCCAGCAGATAGCAGAGCCCGCCGAACATCTTCTTGGAGGTCACGCCCTTGCGGCGTGCGAGGATCTCCGCGAGGCGTTCGGCGAGCCCTTCGTCGTAGGCCATGGGTGAGGGTGCCCGGCGCGGCTAGCGGAGCAGGACCAACCGCTGCACGCGGCGCTCGGCGCCGTTGCGCAGCTCATAGAAGTAGAGCCCCGCGGGCGAAGGGAGGCCGTCGGTGCCGTGGGTGTCCCAGCGCAGCGTGTGCGTGCCGGGGGTGAGGCTGGCGTCGAGGATCGTGCGCACCACGCGGCCCTGGGCATCGAACACGCGCAGCATGCTCGGCGCGGCACTCGGGATGGCGCAGCGGATGGCCACCGCGTCGCGCGCGGGGTTCGGGTAAGCGCTCGCCGAGAGCAGGCGCGGTCCGGCACCGGCGCCCGGGGCATCGAGCGTGGCCGTGAACCGCAGCGTCCACAGGTCGCTCGTCAGCGGCTGGAACTGGTTGCCGTCGGCGTTGTCGCGCGAACCGGCGAACACCCACAGCCCGTCCTGGACCGGATCGTAGATCGCGCCACTCTCCATGCGCCGCGACGGCGTGTTGTCGGTGGTCAGGTCCGACCACGTCCCGTTCGCGAGCGAGAAGGCCTGTGTGGCGTTCGTGGTGGTGAACGAGTTCAGGGTGGCGAACGTGGAGTAGCTGCCGCCGTGGACCACCATGCGATCGCGGGCCTCGTCATACACCGCGCTGTGGTTCGAGCGTCGGCTCCCGGCGGCCAGTTCCGTCCAGGTGGGCGGCGACGACAGCGACAGCGACCACGTTCCGCCCGTCTCGTCGGAGTAGAAGCCCAACGGCGGCGCGACATCGCCACCGAACACGATCATGCGGTCGCGTGCCGGATCGAGGATCGCGCTGTGCCCACCGAACGTGGGCGGCGGGGTTCCCGCGGTGGTGAGTTCGCTCCACGCCGGAGCGTTCCCCAGCGTGAGCTCGTTCACGTGCGAGCCGCGATACACCACGATGCGGCCCCGCGCCGGATCGAGGATCGCGGTGTGCCGGGACAACGTTCCCGCGGGCGCACCGCTCGGGTGCAGCTCGGTCCAGTGCATGGTCGCGAGTGAGAGTTCCCACACGTCCGTGAGGTTGCCCGTGGCGCCGTTGATGCCGCCGATCACCAGGATGCGGTCGCGCGCACCATCGTAGGTGGCCGTGTGCTGGAAGCGCGCCGGGGGCGGCGTGCCCGTGGTCACCGGTCGCGACCAGCGATCCGGCGTGCGGACCGCGACCGTGAACACGTCGCAGCCGGGCATGGCCGGACTGCCCGAGCCGCCGATCGAGACGATGCGGTCGCGGCGAGCGTCATAGGTGAGCGTGTGCCCCCACACCGTCGAGGGCGGGCGCGGTGCGTCGGGCGCCAGCTCCTGCCACGCGGCGGTACCGCTCAGCGCGAGCGCCCACGTGTCGGCGCGGTACTGCGGGTAACCGGTGATCTGGTCCGGGCCGGCCGGACTGCCGCCGAACATCACCATGCGTGCGCGCGTCGGGTCGTAGATCGCGTGCGCGAGCCCGCGGCCACCGGGCTGAGCGCCCGCCAACGACAACGCCGACCACTGAAACGTGCCGTTCAACGAGAGCTGCCACACGTCCGACAGCCACCCCGCGTTGCCGAGGCCGCCGTGCACGAGCACGCGATGATTGGCGGGGTCGAGCACGGCCTGGTGCCAGCGGCGCGCCGGCGGCAACGCGCCGGGAGTCGGCGTGACGTGCCATTCGTGGAGTCCGCCCAGGTCGAGCGTCGCGGCTCGGCACAGTCCGGCGAACGCCTTGTCGGTGAACCCGACGGCCACCAGCCGGTCGTTGCCGGAGTCCAGGCCGACGAACAGGTTCTCGGCGTCGAGCTCGGGCGAGACCGTGCCGGTGTTGACGAGCGCCCACGTGGGCGTGCCGGTGAGCGAGAGCGTCCACAAGTCGAGCGGACGGACGTCGAGATTCGGTACCGCGGAGCCCGTCACGAGCAGTGCACGGTCGCGCGCGGGGTCGTACAGGAACTGCGCACCGCGGCCCGGTGCGGGCACGGGGCCCGCGGTGCCGAGCGCGGACCACACCGGGGCGCCGGGACCCGAGAGCGCCAGCGACCAGAGCGTGGCGTGGTCGGGCACATCGCCGCCGATCAACAGCACGCGGTCTCGTACGGGATCGTAGATCGCCGCGGCCATGGTGCGCGCCGAGGGCTGGGTGCCGGCCGTCGCCAGGGCGTGCCAGTCGGGAGCACCCGACATGGGGCTCACCCACACATCCTGCGTGCGCTCGGCATGACGCTGGCCGCCGATGACGATCATGCGGTCGCGCGCCGAGTCGTACACCGTCACGCCGGCCTGCACGCCCTCGAGGATCTGCGGGCGGCTCCACGTGCCATCGAGGGCGAGCGTGCGGCCCGGCG
>JBEBGT010000244.1:0-5648 GCA_040081365.1 Candidatus Eiseniibacteriota bacterium
CGCCGCGGAGTCCGCGCGCAACATGGACCGCATCGGCAAGCCGGTCGAGCGCAACGAGTGGCGCATGACCCCGCCCACCGTGAACGCGTTCTATTCACCGCAGTTGAACAGCATCAACTTCCCGGCCGGCATCCTGCAGCCGCCGTTCTTCAACGCCGAAGCCGACGACCCCATCAACTACGGGGCGATCGGGGCGGTGATCGGGCACGAGATGTCGCACGGCTTCGACGACCAGGGCCGGCAGTTCGACGCCCAGGGCAACCTGCGCGACTGGTGGCAGGCGAGCGACGCCGAGAAGTACAAGACGCAGGCAGAGCGCGTGGTCGAGCAGTTCGACGCGTACACGGTCAACGACACGCTGCACGTGAACGGCAAGCTCACGCTGGGCGAGAACATCGCCGACCTGGGCGGCCTCGCCGTGGCGTACGCCGCCATGCAGAAGGCGCTGGCCGGCAAGCCGCGCCAGAACATCGACGGCTTCACGCCCGAGCAGCGCTTCTTCCTGTCGTACGCGCGCATCTGGCGCGCCATGGACCGGCCCGAGGGACTGCGCACGCGCGTGCTCACGGACCCGCACTCCCCCGCCAAGTGGCGCGTGAACGGGCCGCTGTCGAATCTCAAGGAATTCCACGACGCGTGGGGCTGCAAGGACGGCGACGGCATGGTGCGCCCGGCCGACGCGCGCGCGCGGATCTGGTGAGCGCCATGCGAAAGGGACCGCACATGCGATTGCTGCTGCTGATCGCGCTGGCCGTGGGGCTCCTCGCCCCGCGACCGGCGGCGGCCGCGCGCACCTCGGGCGCCGCGGACTTCGACACCACCTGCGCGCCGTGCCGCGACTTCGACCAGTTCGCGAACGGCGGTTGGAAGAAGCGCACGAAACTGCCCGCGGGCTATTCCAACTATGGCGCTTTCGACGAGTTGTACGACCGCAATGAGGCGGCGCTGCGCGCCATCCTCGAGACCGCAGCCAGCCAACCGGCCAAGCCGGGCAGCAACACCGCGAAGCTGCGCGACTACTACGCGTCGTGCATGGACTCCACCGGCGCCGAGCGCGCGGGCGGACAGCCGATCGCGGGGCTGCTGGCGGACATCCGCGCGCTCGGCTCGAACAACGACATCGCGCGCAAGCTGGGCTGGCTGCACGCCAACGGGATCGGCGGACTGTTCGGCTTCTTCGCCGCGCAGGACCCCAAGCACAGCGAGAACGTGATCGCCGTGGTGAGTCAGGGCGGCCTGGGGCTGCCCGACCGCGACTTCTACCTGCGCACGGACTCGGCCTCGGTGGCCCGCCGTGCGGTCTACCTGCGCTCGGCCACCAACCTCTTGAAGTTGGCCGGCGACGACGACGCCACGGCCGCCAAGCACGCCGACGCGGTGATGGCGTTGGAGACGGCACTCGCCAACGCCAGCATGACGAACGTGCAGCGCCGCGACCCCAAGGCCGTGTACCACAAGATGCCGTGGGACTCGCTGCAGGCCATGTCCCCTGCATTCGCATGGAAGGACTACCTGGCGAGCCGCAACGCCAAGCCGTCCGACGTGAACGTCACGCAGCCCGACTTCGTGCGAGCGGTGAACGGACTTCTCGGCAGCACGCCGCTCGACACCTGGAAGGCGTATCTCAAGATCCGGGTGCTGTTCGATGCCGCGCCAACGCTGTCGAGTGCGTACGTGCAGGAGTGGTTCGCGCTGCGCCAGGCGCTCACCGGCACCACCGAGTTGCTGCCGCGCTGGAAGCGCTGCATCGCCGAGACCGACGACGCACTGGGCGAGATCCTGAGTGCGGAGTACGTGAAGAAGGCGTTCACGCCCGCCGACAAGCAGCGCATGCTGACCATGGTCACCAATCTCGAGGAAGCACTGGGGAATCGCATCCAGGCCGCGCCGTGGATGAGCGACACCACTCGGACCGCCGCCGCGGGCAAGTTGGGCGCATTCATGGAGAAGATCGGCTACCCCGACCGCTGGAAGGACTACGGCAGCGTCACGATCGTGCGGGGACAGCATTACGCGAACCGCGCCGCCACGCGGGCGTTCGAGGCGGCGCGCAACATGGCCAAGATCGGCAAACCGGTCGATCGCGGCGAATGGAGCATGACGCCGCCGACCGTGAACGCGTACTACTCGTCGTCGCTCAACAGCATCAACTTCCCCGCCGGCATCCTGCAGCCGCCGTTCTTCGACTCGCAGGCCGATGACGCCACCAACTACGGCGCGATCGGCGCGGTGATCGGGCACGAGATGGGCCACGGCTTCGACGACCGCGGCCGGCAGTTCGACGCCAAGGGCAACCTGTCGGACTGGTGGCAGCCGGGCGACGTCGAGCGCTACAAGGCGCTCGCGCAGAAAGTGCAGCAGCAGTTCGACGGCTACACCGTGCTCGATACCGTGCACGTGAACGGCAAACTCACGCTGGGCGAGAACCTCGCCGACCTGGGCGGGCTCGCGGTCGCGTATGCCGCCATGCAGAAGGCGTACGCCAAGCAGTCGCGCGCCAAGATCGACGGTTTCACGCCCGAGCAGCGCTTCTTCCTCGGCTGGGCCCGCGTCTGGCGCAACCTGCAGACCGACGCCGACCTGCGCACTCAGGTGCAGACCGACCCGCATTCGCCGGCGCAGTGGCGCATCAACGGGCCGATGTCGAATCTTCGCGAATTCCACGACGCGTGGGACTGCAAGAACGGTGACGCCATGGTGCGTCCCGAGGACCTGCGCGTCCGGATCTGGTAGGCCGGCGCACGGTCTGATCCGAGCCCCCGGGAGCCGTACGCTGCCGGGGGCTCGTTGTTTGCGCACCTCACGCACCCGCGCCACGCCGGGTATGCTGACGACCTCCTGACGCACCGCTCGGCCGGGAAGCGCGTCTGAACGCAAGTCCCACTCTCTGTTCCACCCGGAGGCTTGCTCCACCCGGAGGCCGTATGAGACTCGAGGGCATCCATCACGTCACCGCCATCACCGGCGACGTTCTCCAGAACGTCGATTTCTATACGCGAGTGCTGGGCCTGCGCCTGGTCGGCAAGTCCGTGAACCAGGATGATCCCACCGTCTACCACGTGTTCTATTCGGATGAGCACGGCCGACCCGGCGCGGACATCACGTTCTTCGAGTACAAGAACGCGGTGCGTGGCCGCGCGGGCGCCGGCATGGTGTACCGCGTGCTGTGGCGCGTGACCGGGCCCGACGCGCTCGAGTTCTGGCACACGCGGCTGAGCCGCGAGGGCGCGGACCCGCAGCGCACGGGCGACACGCTGCGCTTCGCCGACCCCGAGGGACTCGAACACGAGCTCGTGGTGGCCCACGTGCCCGACGAGCCGCGCATCGCCGAGCACCCCGAGATCCCGGCCGCGTTGGCGCTGCAGGGCTTCCACGGCGTGCACGCGTTCGGCGCCCGCGTGGGGCACTCCGGCACGCTCCTCGAGGACGTCCTCGGCGCCACGCGCGTGTCGGGGCGCACCTGGGAGCTGCGCGGCGAGAAGCGCGGCGGCACGATCACGATCGATCCGCCGCCGGCGGCACGCGGCGTGCCCGGTGCGGGCACGGTGCACCACGTGGCATGGGGCTCGAGCGTCGAGGATCATCCGCGCTGGCTGAACCAGCTCGCGGGCCACGGCGTGCACTCCACGGAAGTCGTCGATCGGCACTTCTTCAAGTCGATCTACTTCCGCGAGCCGGGCGGCGTCCTGTACGAGATCGCCGACGACGGGCCGGGCTTCGGCCCGGCTGACGCGCTGGGCCGCGACATCATCCTGCCGCCGTGGTACGAGAAGCAGCGCGCCGCGATCGAGGCAAGGCTCACGCCGATCCCCGACCCGCGCGCGCGGCAGCGCTAAAACGCCCCCGTCCGGAGCACCGGACGGGGGTGTTCGCGTTCGCGCGCCGTCAGTGGTGCAGCAGCTTCGCGATCGCCCCGCGCACCGCGTACACCGGCAGCGCCACCATCTCGCGTGCGAGCGAGTAGAAGTCACGCCACTCGAGGTGGCGCGACGGCGCTGCCCCGTTCACCTCGATGCCCTGCTGCCAGCACGCCATCTTGGCGCGCGCCACGTGGTAGTAGCTCGTCACGATGAGCGCCTGCCGTGCGCCATTCGCCGTCATCCAGCCCTTCGCGTCGCGCGCGGTGAGTGCGGAGTTGCGCCCCAGGCTGTCGCGCACCACGTCGGCCGCGGGCACGCCGTGCGTGACGAGCCAGTCGGCCATGACGCGCGATTCGTCGTAGCCCTCGCGGCCGGTGGCACCGCTCACGTACAGCTTCTTCACGAGGCCCTGCACGTAGGCATCACGGCCGGCCCGCAGCCGGGCCTCGAGCCGCGGCGAAGGCTGGCCCGCGCGCACGAGACTCCCGTACACGATGCCCACGTCCGAGCTCCGCGGCCGCGACAGCAGCCCGAACGCCGCCAGTGACAGCGCATAGGCCCAGAAGAACCACAGCACCACCAGCGCGTTCGGCACCCAAGAACGTCGAGCGGCCATGCTCAAGAGATCCCCATCGACCCGATCGAGTGAGCCCGCATGACGGCGCTCAGTGCTTGGTCGGCAGCGGGTTGTGGCGCGTCCACTCCACCGTGCGGCGCAGGCCCTCGGTGAACGTGACCTGCGGCGTCCAGCCCAGCACCTGCTTGGCGCGCGAGGCATCGAGGTAGATGCGCTGCACCTCGCCCGCGCGCGGCGGCTCGTGGATGGCGTCATCCTTGAAGCCGATGATCGCCTTGAGCTCGCGCACGATGTCGTTGACCGACGTGCCGATGCCGGTGCCCAGGTTCAGCATCTCGCCACTGGCCTTCTCGAGCGCGATCACGTTGGCCGCCACGACGTCCGAAACGAACAGGTAGTCGCGCACGGCATGGCCGTCGCCGAAGATCTTGGGGCGCTTGCCCTCGAGCATGAGCCCGATGAAGATCGCGTTCACACCCGCCTCGCCATGCGGGTTCTGGCGCGGACCGAACACGTTGGGGTAGCGCAGCACCGTGAAGTCGAGCCCGTGGAGCAGCTTCCAGAGGTACAGGTAGTGCTCGACCGTGTGCTTGCTGGCGCCATAGGGCGCTTCGGGGTTCACCGGATGGTCCTCGGTGGCCGGCAGCTGGCGGCCCTCGCCGTACAGCGCCCCACCGGTGGACGCGTACACCACCTTGCGCACGCCATGGCGCGTGCACGCCTGCATGAGCCCGATCGAGCCCAGGATGTTGATACGCGCATCGAGCACGGGATCGGTCACGGACTTGCGCACGTCGATCTGCGCGGCGTGATGGTCCACGATCTCGGGGCGGAAGTCGGCGATGGCATGATCTTCGCTCTCGGGTTCACGAACTCCGTGAAGCCGCTCGACAGGTCGTCGAACACCGCGACCTCATGCCCGAGTTCGATGAAGCGGTCCGTGACATTCGAACCGATGAAGCCGGCGCCACCCGTGACGAGGATCCGCAAGTGAGTCTCCCCTGCTGGTCGCTGCTCTTGGGACTGCGCGGCCGGCCGAAGCGGGCCGCAGGACGGGACTTCGGAGTACTGCGCGCGCGGACGCTATCGGCAGCGCGGCGCGCAGGCAAACCCGCACCCGGCGAGCCGGACCGCGGGGGCGGACCGGCTCGCCGGCACCGGCTCAGGCCGCGCGCTGCTGCCGGCCCGCCTGCGCGCCGAGCCCGCGCAGG
>JBEBGT010000245.1:0-5636 GCA_040081365.1 Candidatus Eiseniibacteriota bacterium
GCTGGCGCGTGGCGGCGGTGGTGGTGGGGGCGGACTCGCACAGGTTCTCGACCAATCCGGCCGGGACGCGGGCCTCGACGAACTGGTCCCAGCCGGCGGCGCGCGTGGCGTCGGCGGCGCGCCAGCGCTCGAACCGCGCGTTCCATTCGGCACGCGCGCCGGCCAGCGCGGAAGCGCGCGCGGCGAAGTGCGCGCGCACCTCCGCGGGCACCAGGAACGCGGGCGACTCCGGCCAGCCCAGCTTGCGCTTGGCGGCGAGCGTCTCGTCGGGCCCCAGCGGCTCGCCATGCGCGTGCTTGGTGTCCTGCTTCTTGGGCGAGCCGTAGCCGATATGGCTGCGGCACACCACCAGGCTCGGCTTGCCGGTCTCGGCCACCGCCGCGGCGAGCGCGCGTGTGAGGTCGGCGTGGTCGTAGGGGTCGGCCTTCACCACGTGCCAGCCGTAAGCCTCGAAGCGCTTGGGCGTGTCGTCCGTGAACGTGATCGCGGTGTCGCCATCGATGGTGATGTGATTGTCGTCGTAGATCATCACCAGGTTGCCGAGCTTCAGGTGACCGGCGAGCGACGCGGCTTCGTGCGAGATGCCCTCCATGAGGCAGCCGTCGCCGGCGATCCCGAACACGCGGTAGTCCGCGGGCGAGAAGTCGGCCGCACCGAAGCGCGCGTGCGCCATGCGCGAGGCGAGGGCCATGCCCACCGCGTTGCCGAGGCCCTGGCCCAGGGGACCGGTGGTGGTCTCGACGCCGGGCGTGTGGCCGTACTCCGGATGCCCGGGCGTGCGGCTGCCGAGCTGGCGGAAGTTGAGGATCTCCTCGAGCGGCAGCGCATAGCCTGACAGGTGCAGCAGCGAGTACAGCAGCATCGAGCCGTGTCCGGCCGACAGCACGAAGCGGTCGCGTCCCGGCCAGTGCGGATCGGTCGGGTCATGGCGCAGGAAGCGCGTCCACACGACGTAGCCCACGTCGGCCATGCCCATGGGCAAGCCGGGGTGGCCGGAACGCGACTTCTCGATGGCATCCACCGCCAGGAAGCGGATGGTGTTGACGGCCAGCTGGTCGAGCTGGGGATCGGCGCTGATCTCGGGCGTCACGGGAGCCTCCGGAGCCGGTGCGATGCGGCGTCGTGCGGTTGGGTGCGCGGGGGCGTGGGGTCCGCGCCGCGGCATCCTAGCCCAATGTCGTGCGGCGCGCGCGCTTGCCCTGTGGTGCGCTGCGGCCTAACCTGCGCCGCGAGTGCCCCCATGGCTCGAGCCCGGATGCGTGCGCCGCGCGACACTCAGGGAGAGACCCGAATGGATTCCAGTCCCGTGCTGCCCGCCCAGCTCACCGCGCGCGACCTCGCCGAGCGGTTGCGCCGGGGCGAGCGGCTCACCATCGTCGATGTGCGCGAGGCGGATGAACTCGCCATCGCGCGTTTCCCCGCGGCCGTGCACATCCCGCTCGCCACGCTGCCACTGCGCGTGGGCGAACTGCCGGCGGGCCCACTCGTCATGGCCTGCCACCACGGTGGGCGCAGCGCGCGCGCCGTGCAGTTCCTGCGTTCGCACGGCCGCACCGACGTGGCCAATCTCGACGGCGGCATCGATGCCTGGGCCGCCGACGTGGACCTCAAGCTGGCGCGCTACTGATGCCGTGTGCGCGCATGAACCGTGTGGGCCGTCGCATGACCGGCCGCCGGCCGTACCGCGCTTGCCCCCGGAGGACCTGCCCATGAGCTCATCCCACCGCAACCGTGTCTCCCGCCGCGCCGTCCGCGGCCGACTCCTCGGTGTCGCGCTGCTCGCGCTCGCCGCCGTTTTCGCCGCGGGTTGTGCGGTGAATCCCGCCACCGGCAAGCGCGAGTTCACGCTGGTCACGCCCGCGCAGGAGGCCGCGATCGGCCGCGAGGGATTCAACGCCGTGGCCACCGAATACGGTGTCTACGATGACGCCGCACTCGCGGCGTATGTCGACAGCGTGGGCCGCAAGGTGGCGCGCGCCTCGGAACAGCCCGACCTGCCGTGGAAGTTCACGCTGCTCGACGACCCGGCGGTGAACGCGTTCGCCATGCCGGGGGGCTATATCTATGTGACGCGCGGATTGCTCGCGCACATGCAGAGCGAGGCACAGTTGGCGGGCGTGCTCGGTCACGAGATCGGCCATGTGACCGCGCGGCACTCCGCCCGGCAGATCACGCAGCAGCAGATCGCCGGGCTGGGGCTCGGGATCGCCGCGGCGGTGTCGCCCACGTTCCGGCGCTACGGCAGTGCCGCGGAGCAGGGGCTGGGGCTGCTCATGCTCAAGTACTCGCGCGACGACGAGTCGCAGGCCGACGAGCTGGGCGTGCGCTATGCCAGCGTGTCGGGCTACGACCCGCGCGAGATCCCGGGCACCTACCGCACGCTGCAGCGCATCGCCGAGCGGGCGGGGCAGTCGCTGCCGCAGTACATGTCGACGCACCCCGACCCGGGCCAGCGCGCCGAGCGCACCACGGGGCTCGCCCGCGAGGCCGCTGCCGGGCGCGCCAACATGATCGTGCGCCAGCGTGGCTTCCTCGAGCACGTGCGCGGGCTCGTGTACGGCGAGAACCCGCGCTATGGCTGGTTCGACGGTCGCAGGTTCTATCACCCGGTGCTGGGGCTCGAGATGACGTTCCCGGCCGGCTGGCAGACGCAGCACACGCATTCGGCCCTCACCGCCGCCGCCCCCCAGCAGGCCGGGGTCATGCAGATGACGCTGGCCCGCGACGCGGCCGGCCGTTCGCCGGGCGACTACGTGGTCGCACTCACCACCGACGGCAAGGTGGCGGGCTCGAAGGGCGCCGCCGAGACGCTGGGCAACTGGCCGGCCTGGGTGGGCACGCTGACGGTCCCCAACGGCGCCGCCGGGCAGACCACGCTGGTGGGCGCGTGGATCCGCATCACGCCCGATCTCATGCTGCAGGTGCTCGGCCGGGGTTCGGCCTCGGGCGACGCCAACGAGAAGGCCGTGTTGGCCGCGGTCCGCTCGATCACGACGCTCACGGACCCCGCCAAGGGCATGGTGCAGCCGTCGCGCATCCGGCTGCAGAACGCGCCGGCGGCCGGCGAGTTCGAGGCGGTCTGGTCGGGCTTCGGCGGTGCCCTGGTGCCGGCCGAGGAGGGGGCGATCGTGAACGGTCTGGGGCTCGATGAGCCGGTGATGAAGGGGCAATGGCTCAAGCTCGTGGACAAGGTGAAGCGGCCTTGAGGACCGCCCGCGGAAGCCAAGCGGACTCGGTCGGTGAAGCGCTGTTCAGGAAGGGTTCAACCGCTTGCTCCCCCGTGAGTTCGGGGTCGGCTCGCAAATTCGTTCACAACCGGGTTGACATCCCGGTGATGTCCCACTAGGTTGCGCGGCGGCCATGACCAAGCTCATCGCGTCTGTCATCGTCTTCGTTTCACTCGTCACCGCCAGCGTGGCGCTGTCGCAGTCGTTCAATGTGCGACTCGGCGCCACGAAGGGTCCGGTGCAGCCCATCAATTTCAGCCATAAGATCCACGCTGGAACCAACCAGATGGACTGCAAGTACTGCCACTACGGGGCCGCCAACTCGGCGTGGGCCAACATCCCCGCAGTGAGCACCTGCATGGGTTGCCACAAGATCGTGGGCACCGACAAGCCCGAGGTCCAGAAGCTCACCGGCTTCTTCGACCGTGGCGAGCAGGTGCCGTGGGTCAAGGTGCACTACGTGCCCGACCACGTGAAGTTCAACCACAAGCGGCATGTGCGCGCGGGGCTCGCGTGCCAGGAATGCCACGGTCCGGTGCAGGAGATGGACCGCGTCTACCAGTACAGCTCGCTCAAGATGGGCTGGTGCGTGACGTGCCATCGCAAGAACCTGGACAACCCCAACTTCCCGGCCAGCATGGACTGTCTGGTCTGCCACCATTAGGAGCTAGGGGCCCATGTCCGATTCCGTGGTCTTCGATCGTCGCGACTTCCTGAAGCTGGTCGGTGTCGGTGTCGCCGGTACTGCTGCGGGTTGTGCGGCCCCGCCGGCCGAGAAGCTGATCCCGTACCTGATCGCCCCCGAGGACATCCTCCCGGGCGTGCCCTACTACTACGCCAGCGCCTGCCGCGAGTGTCCCGCGGGCTGCGGCATGGTGGTGCGCACGCGCGAGGGTCGAGCGATCAAGCTCGAGGGCAACAGCGCGCATCCGCTGGGCCAGGGCGGTTTGTGCGCCCGCGGTCAGGCCGGCCTGCAGGGCCTGTACGACCCCGACCGCATCAAGACGCCGCTCGTGAAGGACGGCACGAGCTGGAAGAGCGTGTCGTGGGACGAAGCACTGGCGCTGGTGGGCGAGAAGTTGAAGGCCGCGAAGGGCAAGACGGTGCTATTCACCGGTCTCGAGACCGGCACGATGCGCACGCTGCTGGGCGAGTTCGCCGCGGCGAACGGCGCCAAGCACCTGATGTTCGAGCCGTTCGGCTTCGAGAACATCCGCGCCGCGAACCGCGCCACGCTCGGGCTCGATGCCGTGCCGCGTTACGACTTCGCCGAGGCGCGCTGCGTGATCGCGTTCGGTGCCGACTTCCTGGAGACGTTCGGTTCCCCGGTCGCCCAGGCACGCGGCTTCGCCGCCATGCGCGCCAAGCGCGACGACCGCGGAGGCCATTTCGTCACGGTAGAGCCGCGGCTGTCGACCACCGGGGCCAATGCCGACGAGTGGGTCGCTGCCATGCCGGGTACGGAATACGCGCTGGCGTTGGGGATCGCCCACGTCATCGTGGCCGAGGGCTTGGGTACTGCGGCCGCCGAGCGCGCAGGACTCAAGGGTGCGCTCGAAGCATGGACGCCCGAGGCCGTGGCCGAGCAGACGGGAGTGCCGGCCGAGACCATCACGCGACTGGCCAAGCTGTTCACCAGGCACGGCGCCAGCCTCGCGCTTGCCGGTGGCGTCAGCACGCAGGGCACGCATGGCGCCGCGCTCGCCGCGGCGGTGAACGTGCTCAACCACGTGGCGGGCAACTTCGGCCGTACGGTGAAGTTCGACCGCACGCTCGAGACCAGCGGGCTCGTGACGTTCGCCCAGTTCGCCGACGAGTTGAAGGCCCTGGCTGGTGGTGGTACCGAGGCGCTGGTCGTGTACGGCGCCAATCCGGTGTACGCCACGCCGGCGTGGGCCGGTGCGGCCGACGCGTTCGCCAAGGTGCCGTTCAAGGTCGCGCTCGCCACGTCGAAGGACGAGACGGCCGAGGCCTGCGACGTCATCCTGCCGGTGTCACACGCGCTCGAGAGCTTCGGCGATGCGTTCACGGCGCGCGGCGTGTACTCGCTGCAGCAGCCGGCCATGAAGAAGCTGCCGATGTTCGATTCGCGCCCCGCCGGCGACGTGCTGATCGCACTCGCGAAGGCCGTGGGCGGTGCGGCGAACACGCCGGATGCCTATCACGACTACCTGAAGGAGCACTGGAAGGCGCTCTACACGCGCTTCGGTGCCGGCCGCGACTGGGATCACTTCTGGAGCGAGTCGCTCAAGAACGGTGGCGTGTGGGAAGACGTCAGTGCGACGGCCGTGCGCTGGACCGGCACGCCGGCGTTCGCCGCCTCGGAGCGTTCCGGCGACGGTGAGTACGCGTTGCTGCTCACGCCGTCGGCCAACTTCTACGACGGGCGTGGCGCCAACAAGCCGTGGC
>JBEBGT010000246.1:0-5632 GCA_040081365.1 Candidatus Eiseniibacteriota bacterium
TCAGCGCGCTCACCGGGATCGCGTTCGGGTTGATGCCGGCCATGAATGCGGCGCGGCAATCGGATGCGCGCGGACTGCGGGGCGGTTCGAGCGCGCTGGGCGCGGTGCGCGCGCGTGCGCGCGCCGTGCTCGTGGTGGCGGAGGTCGCGCTCTCGCTCACCTTGCTGGCGGGCGGCGCGCTCATGGTCGAGGGACTGCGCCGGCTCGCCGGACCGGAGCTGGGATTCCAGCCCGAAGGTGTGCTCACGGCACGCATCCAGCTCCCGGAGCAGAGGTATCCGGACTCCGCGGCGCGCAGCCAGTTCCACGCGCGGATCGTGGAACGTCTGGCCGTGGTGCCCGGTGTGACCGAAGTGGCGCTCATGAACCGGCTGCCGTCGTCGGGCGGCACGGCGACCGTTCCCGTGCGCGCCGAACTGCGCGACGTCGGACTTACCGAAGGCTCGCGCGACGCCATCGAGGCGTCACTGCGCATCGCGACACCGGGTGCGTTCCGCGTCCTGCGACTGCCTCTCGTGTCCGGCCGCGACTTCGGTCCCGGCGACGACGCGTCGTCGGCCCGGGTGGCGATCGTGAACGAGACCTTTGCGCGCCGCACGTGGCGGGACCGGAGTGCCCTCGGTCGGCGCGTCATCGTCCCGGCTTCCGACGGGAGCGCGCAGGCCCACACCGTGATCGGTGTGGCGCGCGACGTGAAGCGCAATTGGATCGAACGTGATATCGCGCCCATGGTGTACGTGGCCGACGCGCAGCGAGGCGCGGCCGGGACGAGCCTGCTGGTGCGCGGATCGGGCATGGCCCCGGTCGATGCTCCGGCTGTGCGCGCCGCGCTCGCCGCACTGGATCCCGAGGTGGCGGTCGGGCCGCTCTTCGACTTCGCCACCGACCTTGCCGAGCACACCTCGGGCGTCCGCATCGCGGCGACGACGATGTCGCTGCTCGGCGTGTTCTCACTGCTGCTCGCAGCGATCGGCCTCTACGGTCTCATCGCGTTCCAGGTCGCACGGCGAACCGCGGAGTTCGGCGTGCGCATGGCGCTCGGTGCACAGCGCGGCGACATCCTGAGCCTCGTGTTCGGCGAAGGAGCGCGGCTCGTGGGCGTCGGCTTCGCCGTGGGCGTGCCGCTCGCGACCGCGGCTTGCTGGGCCATGACCGCACTGATGTTCGGGGTGGTGAAGCCGAGCGCCATGACGCTGGGTGGCATCGTACTCACGTTGTGCGTGGTGGCCGCATGCGCGCTGGGGTGGCCAGCGTGGCGCGCGAGCCAACTCGATCCCGCCGAATCGTTGCGGCGGGACTGAGGCCCGAAGTTCGAGTTGCGCGAAACCAGCCGGAGGTCCGGGATGAACACCCTGTCGTGGGATACGCTCGTGCAGGACTTCCGCCAGGCCGCGCGGGCGTTGTTCCGCGCGCGCGGGCTCACGGTCACCGCCACGCTGATCATGGCACTGGGCATCGGTGCGACGGCGGCCGTGGTGTCGCTCCTCGATGAACTGGCGCTGCGGCCGCTGGCGCTGCCGAAGCCGCAGCAGTTGTACGCGCCGGGCACCCAGAACGGCGAGCGGCTGAACGCGTCGTACTCGTATCCCGAGTTCCGCGACCTGCAGGCGGTATCGCCCGCCGGCGCGGCACTCGAGGCCTATTCCGCTTTCGGTGCCGTGTTGGCGGGTCGCGGCGAGGCGCGTTCGGTGTGGGGCGAGCAGGTGAGTGGCGGCTACTTCGGTTTGCTGGGCACGCGCGCCGTGGCGGGCCGCTTGCTCGCACCCGCGGACGACCGCCCGGCCAGCGCCCGCGTGGTCGTGCTGTCGTACGACGAGTGGCGCCGCCGCTTCGGCGCAGCGCCCTCCGCGATCGGCCAGCACGTGCTCTTGAACCGCCGCGACTACACGGTGGTCGGCGTGGCTGCGCCCGAGTTCCATGGCTTGCTGCGCGGGTTCCGGCCGCGGTTCTGGATCCCCCTCGCCACGGGCGAGGCCATGTCGCGGAACGACGGCCACGCCACGAACCGGCGTTCGCGCTGGCTCAGCCTGGTGGCGCGCCTCGAGTCGGCCGCTCCGGCCTCCGTCGCCGCGCGCTGGGACCAAGAGGAGCGCGCCATGGCCGCGGATGGCCGTGAGCCGCATGTGCGCGAGGGCCGAACGCTGCTGCAGGGCCTGGCGTCGGGGGAGGATGGACTGCTCGGGAGTGCGGCCCGTCTGGCCCGCGTTCTGGCGCTGCTGGTGGGCGTGCTGCTCCTGCTCATGACCGCCAACCTGGCGGGGCTGCTGCTCGCGCGTCAGTCCGCCCGTCGCCGTGAGATGGGCGTGCGCCTGGCGCTCGGGGCGTCGCGCTCGCGGCTGCTGCGGCAGCTGCTGATCGAGAGCCTGATGCTCGCCGCGTGCGGCGGTGCGGCGGGCCTGCTGCTCGCCGGGCCGCTCGTGCATGCGCTCGTCCACTTCCTGCCCGCGGCACCCCTCGAGGTGATCATCGAGCCGCGCATCGACGTGCGCGTGTTGCTGGCTTCGCTCGTCGCTGTGCTGGTGACGGGCGTGGCGTTCGGGCTCGCGCCCGCGCTGGAGTCCACGCGCCTCGACGTGCTGTCGGCGCTGCGCGACGACGCGGGCAGCGGTTGGTGGCCGGGCCGGCGACTGTCGCTGCGCGGCGCGTTGGTCACGCTGCAAGTGGCGCTGTCGTTCGTGCTGCTCGTCGGTGCGGGATTGTTCGCGCGCAGTCTGGCGCACGAGGTCGCGGTCGATCCGGGCTATCCGCTCGCGGGCCGTCATGCGCTCACGCTCGACCTGAGCGGCATGGACCAGCGAGCGGGAGTGGCGGATGGCTACGTGCGCGACCTGATCGATCGTGTGCGGGCACTGCCCGGCATCGAGCAAGTGTCGTTGTGCGGCTACCTGCAGCCGTCGCCAGGCGGCAATCGCATGGAGCTCGAGGGCAGCGAGATCGGCGTGCCCGAACTCACGGGCTCGGTGCGGTTCGACATCAACGCGATCGGGCCGGACTACTTCGGCACCTTGGGCGTGCCGCTCGTGACCGGCCGCGAGTTCAGCGAGTCCGAAGCGCTCGGCAGCACCGCTGCGCCGGTGGTGGTGCTCAATCGTGCGCTCGCTCGCAGGCTGTTCGGGGATGACGAGCCGATGGGGCGCAGCTTGCGGCTTGACGGCGCCTCGGGCCCCGCGAGCACGGTGGTCGGCATCGTGCCCGACCTGCCCATGCGCAGCCTGCGCGACCGCGGCACACCGTGCGCCTATGTGCCCGCCCCGCTGGCGGTGACCTCGACGCCCGTGCTGGTGGTGCGCGCCGGGGCTGGCGCGTCGCCGCTGCCGGCGATCGAGCGCCTCGCGCGCGAACGTTCGGCGGACGTCGCCACGTCCTCGCCGCTCGCGCTCGAACAGTACTTCGGTGATGCGCTCGCGTCCGCCCGCATGACGGTGTGGATGCTGGTGGCGTTCGCCATCCTCGCGCTCACGTTCGCCGCACTCGGGCTGTATGGCCTGCTCGCGCACGCGGTGGCGCGGCGCACGCGTGAGATCGGCGTGCGCATGGCGCTCGGCGCCGAGCCCGCGGCCATCGTGCGGCTCGTGGCCGCCGGCAGCCTGCGCCTGGTGGGCGCGGGGCTGGTGGTGGGAGCGATCGCGGCGTTCGTGCTGGCGCGTGGCACGGCCGCGATGCTCTATGGTGTGCCGGCGCTCGATCCCGTGGCGTGGCTCGTCGCGGCGGTCGTGCTGGCGGCCGTGTCGCTGGCCGCGACCAGTTGGCCCGCGCGGCGTGCGGCGCGCGTGCGGCCTGCCGAGGCGCTGCGCCACGATTAGCGAGAACACGTTCCCCGTGTACCCATGCCGCTGGAGTCATGCCATGAAGCCGGTTCTCTCGAGGTTGTGGCTGTCGTTCTGTGGTGTGCTCGCGGCCACCGTCGCGATCGCCGCGGAGTCCCCGCGCACGTTGTTCGAGCGCGGGGAGTATCGTCGCGCGGCGGAAGTGTGCGAACAGCGGTTGGCCGCCGAGGCGCGCGACGTGGAGGCGAACACCGTGCTGTCGCGCGTGCGCGGTGCGCAGGCACGTCTCGACGACGCCATCCGGCTGGCCGAAGCCGCGGTCGCCGCCGCCCCGCGCAGCGCCGACGCGCAGTACGCGCTGTCCGAGGCCTACGGCCGCAAGGCGCAGTCGGTGGGCGTGCTCAAGGCCGCGGGCTATGCCGGCAAGATGCGCAAGGCGGCGGACGCGGCGCTGGCGGCGAACCCCGACCACCTCGACGCACTCGAGATCCTCGTGGACTTCCATATGCTGGCGCCCGGGTTCATGGGTGGCGACAAGAAGAAGGCCGCCGAGTTCGTGGAGCGCCTGGCGCGGCTCGATGCCTCGCGCGGCTGGCTCGAGAAGGCGCAGAACGCGAACCGCGCCAAGGACACCACGCTCGCCGCACAGTGCTACGACCATGCGGCCACCCTTACGCCGCCGGATCCGCTGGCGCTGGTGACGTGCGCTTCGTACTACGCTGGGCGCGGCCGCGATCTGCCGCGCGCCGAGAAGCTGGCGCTGCAGGCGGTGCAGCTCGAGCCGTGGCGCACGGG
The DNA here is from genome assembly GCA_040081365.1 of Candidatus Eiseniibacteriota bacterium. GTDB lineage: Bacteria > Eisenbacteria > RBG-16-71-46 > RBG-16-71-46 > RBG-16-71-46 > JAIOPA01. Next base: position 4,563 of record JBEBGT010000246.1, read on the forward strand.
GGGCTGGCAGGTGCTGGCGTCGTTGTACGCCTACCAGGAGCGCTACAGCGACCTCGATGACGTGCTCGAGAAGTCGTTGGCGGCTGAACCCACGCACCTGTCGCCGTGGTATCAGGCGGGACGCCAGCTGGTGGTGAGCAAGAAGGACCCCGCGCGTGCCGAACGCTACCTGCGCCGGTACCTGAGCGCGGAGCCCGAGATCGGGGCGCAGAGCTGGGCCGCCGCACGTTGGCGGCTGGGGCAGGCGCTCGAACTGCAGGGCAAGAAGAACGAAGCCATCGCCGAGATCGAATCCGCGCTCAAGCAGGACCCCAAGCTCGAGGACGCCAAGAAGGACCTCAAGCGCCTGCGCGGTTGAGTGCGTGACGCGGGCGGGCCCTGGCCGGGAGCCCGCCCGCCGCGCCGCCGCGAACGCAGCCCGGTTCGAACCCCACTGCCGGAACCCTCCGAGGCCCCATGAACGCCAGCTCCCAGACGAATCCCGCGACGCCCCGATCGGACGAGCACGAGCCTGTGGTGCGGCTGCGCAACATCGAGAAGTCGTTCGATCATGGCGCGGGCCGGTTCTTCGTGCTGCGCCGCATCGAGCTCGATGTGCGCCCGGGTGAGTTCGTGTCGATCATGGGGCCGTCGGGCGCGGGCAAGTCCACGCTGCTGCACCTGATCGGGCTGCAGGATGGCGATTGGACCGGCGAGTACGCGCTGGCGGGCACCGCGGTGGGCAAGCTCGACGCCAAGGCGCGCGCGCGACTGCGTAACGACAACATCGGGTTCGTGTTCCAGGACTACCACCTGCTCGACGACCTCACCGTGGCCGAGAACCTGGACGTGCCGCTATCGTACCGCGACGTGAAGAAGCCCGAACGTGAAGCGCTGGTGGCCTCGACGCTCGATCGCTTCGGGCTCGCCGCGCGCGCGAAGTTGTTCCCGCGCCAGCTCTCGGGTGGGCAGCGTCAGTTGGTGGGCATCGCCCGTGCGTTGGTGGCGAGCCCCCGGCTGCTGCTCGCGGATGAGCCGACCGGCAACCTGCACTCCGAGCAGGCGCGCGAGATCATGGAGCTGTTCCGGAC
>JBEBGT010000247.1:0-5632 GCA_040081365.1 Candidatus Eiseniibacteriota bacterium
CCTGAACATCACGATTCAGCGCGGGTCGCGCGGCAGGCGCGATGCGCGAGCGGCACGAATCCCTGCCAGCCGGCGCGGTGCAGGCGCGACGGCACTCCCCACTCCTGCACGCCGCGGCACGTGAGGCGCGGCGCACTGAACGGAAACCATCCCACCGCACTCCGTGTGCGGTGTTCCCGGACGGGATCCCTCCCGGACCGGATTCTTCCAGAAGGAGACGGTCACCATGAAGAGTGGTGTGATCATCCTCGGTATCGTGGTGCTGGCGTTGCTCGGCCTCGGCGGCTGCGTGGCCGGCAACTACAACTCGCTCGTCGGCAAGAAGGCCGAGGTCGAGAACAAGTGGGCGCAGGTCGACAACCAGCTCCAGCGCCGCAACGACCTGATCGGCAACCTGGTCGAGACCGTGAAGGGCGCGGCGGGCCAGGAGCAGGCCGTGTTCGGTGACATCGCCAGCGCGCGTGCGGCCATGGCCGGCGCCAAGACGCCGCAGGCCGGCATCGCGGCCGCGCAGGGCATGGACAGCGCGATCAGCCGCCTGCTGGTGGTGATCGAGAACTACCCGCAGCTCCGGAGCATGGAGTCGTTCACGCAGCTCATGGACGAGATCGCGGGCACCGAGAACCGTATCGCCACCGAGCGCATGCGCTACAACGACGTCGTGAAGGACTACAACGTGGCGGTGCGCAGCTTCCCCATGAACCTGTTCGCGAACGCGTTCAACTTCAAGGAAGCGCCCAACTACCCCGTGCCCGAGGCGTCGAAGACGGTGCCGAAGGTGGACTTCAGCGGCATCAAGCCCAGCGGCAACTAGTCACCACTCGGATCCACGCAGCCCCGCAGAGCCTCGGCACTGCGGGGCTGCGTGCTGCGCGCACTCAGCGCACGGGCTCGGTGGCCTCGGGGAAGCGCGCGCGCAGCACGGGGTCGGCGTGCATGCCGAGCCACGAGGCCGCGGTGCGCCAGGCTTCGTAGGGGCTGCGCCCCGACAACCGCAGCGTCTGATAGCGCAGGCCCGCCGCGGTGAGCAGCGCGAGCGCATCCTCGCCGGCATCGGGCTCCTGTGCGGCACAGCCATGCGCGCGCGCCAGCAGGTCGCACAGCCGTTGCACGCGCCGGGTCGGATCGCTCGAGGCGAACGCGCCGAGGGCGGCGCGGCCGTCCTCGCTCCAGCACCACGGGCCCAGTTCCAGCGCGCGCTCGAGCAGCTGCAGCTCGGACCCGGTCACGTCCAGTTCACGCGCCACCGCCAGCAGCCGCGCCAGGGACTCATCGGCCGCGGCCCGGCGGCGCGGTTCGCGCGCGGCGGGCGCCGACAGCAGGCCCAGCGCGCGATCCTGGTGCTCACGGAAGCGCAGCGCCATGGCGCGGGCCGGTGCGGCCGCGGCGCAGAGCGCGTACAAGTGCTCGCGATCGCTGCGTGAGAACGCCGCGCCATCGGGCCGGTCCTCGCACACGACCATGGCTTCCACGCCCACGGGGCCGCGCAGCGCCGCCACCAGCGCCACGCCATGGGTGGCCAGCACGCGCAGCTCGCGCGGCGTCTCGGGCAGCCGGGCCAGCTCGTCGCGGTGCAGCGGGCGATCGAGCGCGTGCAGCCACTCGGCCACATCGCCATGCGCCGCGAGCGCGAGTCCGGCATAGCGTTCGGTGACGTCGCCGCGCACCGCGCGCAGCTCGAATGCTCCCGCCTCCGCAGCGGGCGCGCCATCGTGCAGGCGCGGCGCCAGCAGCGCGGCACTGCGCGCACCGGTGAGCCGGCAGGCCTCACGCAGGAGCCGCGCTTCGAGTGCATCCAGGTCCAGCGTGCGCAGCAGTTCGCCCGCCATGTGATGGCCCAGTCCGCGCAGCGTGCGCTCGCGGTGCGCTTCTTCGCGCGCGCGTGCGGCCTCGCTCTGCAGTCGGCCCAGATCGCGTTCCAGTTCACCGTTGCGGGCCCGGTGCCGCGCGGCGTCCCGGGCGCGCGCCAGCAGCCGCTGTGCGCGCGCCACCAGCTCCTTGGGCGAGAACGGCTTCGACATGAAGTCGTCGGCACCGTGCGCCAGCGCCTCGATGCGCGCCTGCGTGTCGTTGGTGGCCGACAGCAGCAGGATCGGCACGTCGCCGTGTTCGGGCTCGCGGCGCAACAGCTCGCACAGTTCGAGCCCGCCGCGGCGGCCGAGCCGCACGCTCAGTACCACCAGGTCGGGGCGCTCTTCACGGGCGCGCTCCAGCGCGGCCTCGCCGTCGGCCGCGGAGGTGACGCGGAAGTGGTTGGCGGTGAGCGCGAACGTGAGCAGCTCCACCACGCGCGGGTCCTCGTCCGCCACCAGCACGCGCGGCGGCGCCTGGTCGCGCGGAGGCCCCGGCAGGCGCGGGATCACGCCCCCGCCAAGCGTCCGGGCAGGTGCTTCACCACGCCTTCAACGGTTCCGGGTGCGAACGGTTTCTTGAGCGTGCGCGTGATGCCCGTGCCGGCCACGAGTTCGGCGTCGGCGGCATCACGCGTGAGCGCGATGAGCTCGAAGCGCGTGCTGGCCACCAACTGCCGCGCCACCAGCTGGCGCAAGTGCGCGCGGCCCTGCGCATCGGGCAGTGACACGTCCACGAACACCACGCCCCAATCGCCATCACCGAGTGCGGCCCACATCTCGTGCGCGGTCTCGGCGGTCTCGACGAGCCAGCCCTCGCGCTCCAAGACGCGCGCGAGCGCGATGCGCGCCACGAGCGAGTCGTCCACCAACAGCGCGCGGCGCGGCGCCAGCACGGGCGCTGGCGCGGGTTCGTGCGTGCGCGGCGTGACGGCTGCGCTCGGGAGCGACGGCACGGGCGGCTCCGGTGCGGGTGCGGCCACGGGTGCCGGCGGCGCGGGTGCGGCCGCCACGGGTGCGGGCGGCGCGGGTGCTGCGAGTGCCGGCGGCAGCGGCGCGATCGCGGCTGGCGTGGGCCTGGGTGCGGGCGCCACGATGGTCATGCTCGGACGCTGCGCACGCGGGCGCGGACGCTCGAGCGGACGCACGTCGCTCGACGTGAGCACCACCAGGCGCGGCGGTTCACTCACGGGCGCGGGCGCGGCCATGTTCACAGCGAGGACCGGTGCGGGCTCCACGGCAACGACAGCGGCGGCTTCAGTCTCGTGCGGAACCGGCTCGTTCGGCGCAGCCTCGGGCACACGTCCACGCAGCGCGGCGGGCGGTGTGTGCAGTTCGGGCACGCCGGCCAGGGCGTCGCCCACTTCCACGACCCAATGCAGCACGCCCTCGTCGGTGCGCACCACCGCGCGGCCGCCCGGCACCTCGGCCGGGGCCACCGCCTGCTCGGGACGCGCGAACACGCGCCACACGATGTGATCGAGATGCAGCCAAGCGCGTTTCAGGCCCTGCGCCAGCAGGGCTGCGGGACGTTCACCTTCGGCACGCGTCAACGGCGACCACGGCGCCAGCGACGGCTCATCGAAGCCGGCACGGCCCTGCGCATCGGTGATGCGCAACCGTGCGACCGCGGCCCACGGCAATGCCAACGCGAGTGCCCCTTGGCGTGCCAGCAGGAACGCCGGACGTTCGGCATGCAGCGGCACGCGCAGCGCCCACCGGCCATCGGGCTCGGCGAGCAGCGCGCCGCCGGTCAGCGCCAGCACGGCACCGGCGGGCGACAGCCCGGGCTCGTGCGACACGCGCACGCTCAGCGTGAGCGCGGCGTCCTGCACCGACACGTGCAGCGGTCCGGCCGCACCAGCGTCGAGCCAATCGAGCGCGGCGCGAAGCCCAGCGGCCACGGGCAGCGTGACCTGCGCGCGCTCGATGAGCGCGGGCTCATCGAGCTCGAGGTCGGCGAGCAGTGCAGCCAGAGGCTGCACCGCCACGCGCTCGGGCTCGGGCCCCGCGGGGGCCGCCCAATCCTGTGCGTCCAGCACTCCGGCCAGCGCGGCCAGCTCACGATCGGCGGCCACGAACGGTGACACGTCCCCGGCGACCTCGGTGGCGGTAGCCAGGCGTTCGAGCCGGTCGAGCACGTTGGTCACGTCGCGCGGCGGCGCACCGGCATGCGTACGGCAGGCGGTGAGCAGTGCGGACAGTCCTTCGAGTTGCAGCAGTTCGGCCACGTCGGCCGCGGCGCTCCACGCCAACGCAGACTCCGTGGGCGTGCGCCGGGCCGCCGCAGTGGCGGCGCGCAGAGCGGTGGCCAGGCCGTGCGCGATCTCACGAGCGTGGCCGTCGTCGTGTCCGTGCGGAGCGATCAAGGCTGTTCTTCTCCGCGGCGGCCGGCTTCGTCGTCGAGCTGGGGTTCGTGCGGCGCGCGGGCGGCGGGATCCGCGGCCTCGCTGGCACTGGCGTCGGCCATGGGGGCGTCGACCAGACGGAGGCCCGGCGTCGACGCATCGTCGGGCACGGGGGCCTCGCCGACCGGCGCCAATCGCACCACCAGCGCTTCGGCGTCCGAGGCGTTGGCATCGAGCCGGCGCGCCAGCCGCTCCGCCACGCTGGAGGCTCGCTCGCTCGCGGTGCTCACGCGCTCACCCTTGCGGTTCGTGTCCTGCACCATCTCCAGGACGCGCTCGAGCAGCCGCTGCGTGTCCGCACCGCGGAGCGGCGCGGTGCTGGGCGCGGGCGGCTCGGCCACGCGCTCCATGAGCGCCAGTGCACGCTCGCGCGCCGCGCGCATTCGCTCGTCGGCGTCCGCCACGGCCACGTCGATCTCGCTAGCGAAGCGCTGCGTGAGATCGGTCGCATCGCGCACCTCGCGCACCAACTGCTTCATGTCCTCGGCGAACGTGGCGGGGTCCCCGGTGCCCGACAGCGCCTGGATGGCGATGAGCGTGGCCCGATTGCCCAGGCGCTGAACCTGCTCCGACACGTCCTGCACCCGCACCAGACCACGGCCCAGCGAAGCCACGCTCTCGGACGACGACGCCACCAGGTCCTCGAGCGCGGTGCGCGCGCGTTCGGCGAGCGGATCGACCGCGGGCGCGGGCACCACCACGGGCTGGGCCAGCGCGGTGTTCAGTTCGGTGGACAGCCGCTGCAGCTCGCGCACCGACGTCTGCAGCGACGTGGCCTCCACGAAGCCGCGTTCGGCCTGCGAGGCGGCCTCGTGTGCATCGGCGATGACGGCCGCGAGTTCGGTGGCCAACTGCCGCGCGGCCTCGCGATTCTGATCGTCGATCGTGGCGCGGCGCTGCACGGCGTGCGCCAGCAGCTCCGACGCGTCGTTCACGTCGCCCTCGGGCAGGCCCGGGCGCTCCCACTGTTCGGTGAGCTGCCAGCGCTCGATGCTGCTGCGCAGCACGAACAACTGCTCACGCATGCGCTCGAGCTCGAACAACGCGCGCGCTTCGCGCTGGCGGCGTTCGAGAGCGTCCTGCACGGCATCGCCGAGCTCCGAGAGCTCGCCCCAGTGCGTGCCGGAGGGCAGTCCGCGCAGTTCGGCCGCGCGCCCGGAACGCAGGCCCAGCAGCACACCGTTGAGATGTCCCACCACGTGATGATCGATCCACAGCGCCAGCGCGAGCCCGATGAGCAACGACGCGCACGCGATGCCGGCGAGCCAGCCGTAGAGCGCGGGATCCGCGGGCGTGAGACTGGGCGTGAACTGCAGCCACAGCGTGCCGGTGGCGGCGATGAGCCCGCCCGACATGCAGGCGAGCCACAGGCGC
>JBEBGT010000248.1:0-5621 GCA_040081365.1 Candidatus Eiseniibacteriota bacterium
CTACAACGCCGCGTTCGTCGAGCGCTCATCGAAGGCGAACCAGGGCGTGGTCACGCTGGGCTTCGACGGCCTGCCGAAACGCGGCGAGCTCGAGCTGTCGGCCGGCTATCGCCAGAGCAAGGCAGAGCCGCAAGTGGGCGACAGCGCCGACGTCAGCTATCGCGGCCTGCTCGGAAGCGTGACCGGACGCATGCAGCTCTCGCGATCCAAGTCCGTGCGTTGGACCGGCGATCTCGGGTTGGATCTCGCCACGCGCTCGTACGATTCCGACCGCCCCCTGAGCGTCGACGAGTTCCATGCCGGCCGTAACGACATGCTGATCGGGTTCGAGGCCGGCGTGCGCGCGTCCTGGAAGCGCTGGGACGCCCGGCTGTTCGGCCGGCTCGAGAACAACAACGCCGATCTGGGCAGCGGGGCCTCCCCGACCTCGGACAGCGGCAGCTACAACAAGCACATGGTCGGGCTCGAACTGTCGTGGTCCGGCGACCTCTGGAAGAGCGGCAAGTCCAACTGACGGAAGCACCTGCGAACGCCCCGGTCAGCCACCGCGTGAACTGGTGGGTGGTCGGGGCTCTCGCGTGGTCCTCTCGGACCATGGCACCGAGGTCGAGAATATGGGCTTAGTGCGCTCGCCGCTTGGAGTTGGCGCTCCGGGCGGTTGCTCGTCACAGGTCAAATCGTGTATAAGCGACCGGTTGGCCCGCACAGGCTGGACCCGAAGTGCCATGGGACCTCGTGCACCCGTGCGCACCCATGCGCCACCACCCCGTCTCCGGAGGCAGCATTGTCTCGGAAGGCCCTCTTCCTCCCGTTCGCGGCCCTCTATGCCGCGATGATCGTCGCCGGGTGCTCACCCACACCCGGCCCCGGCCTCGCCCGCGGTGAGCAGATCTTCGATGGCTGCTTTCCGTGCCATGGCAAGGACGGACGCGGCAACGAGTCGCTCGGTGCTCCGGCCATCGCCGGTCTGCCCCGCTGGTACGTCGAACGGCAGTTGCACAACTTCCAGACCTCGATGCGTGGGGCCCACCCGCAGGACGCCGAGGGCGCGCGCATGCGCCCCATGGCCAAGGCGCTCTACCGCGCCGGCGACCTCGAGTCGGTGGCCGAGTACGTGGCTACGCTGCCCGCCGGCCAGCCGTTCAACAACATGATGGCCATGGGCGACACCGCCGCCGGCCGCCTGGCGTTCCAGAGCATCTGCATCACGTGCCACCAGGAGGACGGCAGTGGCAACGAGGCGCTCGGGGCGCCGCCGCTCACCCACCAGCACGACTGGTACATGATGCGGCAGCTGGACAAGTTCAAGTCGGGCATGCGCGGCGCGCACCCGGACGACGCGATGGGCGCGCAGATGGCGGCCATGGCGAACACGCTTGCAGACACCACGGCGATGCATGACGTGATCGCCTTCATCCGAACCCTGCAGAAGTGATGGAGGCCCGCCATGGCCGGTGACGGTTTCGAGAAGGACTGGGCGGATTCGACCGCCAAGTACACATTCCTCTTCACGGTGATCGGCGTCGTGCTGTTCGTCGGCGCCGTGTTCCTGTTCATCTTCTGATCACGGAGAACGAACGATGATCCTGAGCATCCCGAGTGCATCGACGTTCTCCGGGGACATCGATGGACTCGTGACACTGGTCTCATGGCTGGTGGGCGTGTGGTTCTTCGCCACCCAGGCCATGTTCTTCTGGCTGCTGTGGCGCTTCCGGGCGCGCGACGGCGTGAAGTCGCAGTACATCACGGGCAAGGAGCCCCACCTCAAGCGCTGGATCAACATCCCGCACGCGCTGGTGTTGGTCTGCGATGTCGTCATCATCATCGCGGCCGTGCGCGTGTGGGTGAAGGTCAAGCAGACGCTTCCCCCGCCGGACGACAACATCAAGGTGGTGGGCCAGCAGTGGACCTGGACGTTCCAGCACGGCGGCAGCGACGGCGTGCTCGACACGGCGGATGACATCTGGACGAGCGACACGCTGCACGTGGAGGTCAACAAGACCGTGCAGTTCCAGCTCGAGTCCAAGGACGTGCTGCACAGCTTCTTCGTCCCGGTGTTCCGCCTGAAGCAGGACGCCATCCCGGGCCGCACGATCACGGGCTGGTTCCAGGCCACCCAGACGGGGAACTTCGACATCCTGTGCGCCGAGATCTGCGGCATCGGTCACGGCATCATGGGTGGCCGCATCGCCATCGAGAGCCCGGAAGAACACGCCGCCTGGGTGCAAGCGCACACGGTCGTCGCCGATGCCGGCACTGCGACCATTGACTCCACCGCCGCGGTGTCCGCCGGCGCCACGAACTGACGGGGACCCGATGACTCATCACGCTCACGCGGAATCGCACGGCGCGGGCCACGCGGCCCACGCCGAACAGAACTGGTTCCTGAAGTACTTCTGGTCCACGGACCACAAGATCATCGCGATGCAGTACATGTTCACCGGCATGCTCATGGCCATGATCGGTGGCTTCATGGCGTACGTGTTCCGCATGCAGATCGCCTACCCCGGCATGAACGTGCCGTTCTTCGGCCACGTCTCGCCCGACGCCTACAACTCGCTCATCACGAACCACGGCAGCATCATGATCTTCTGGGTCGCCATGCCGGTGCTCATCGCCGGCTTCGGCAACTACCTGATCCCGCTCATGTGCGGCTGCGACGACATGGTGTTCCCGCGCCTGAACCGCCTCAGCTACCAGATCTTCCTGCTCAGCGCGATCATCCTGATCTGGTCGCTGTTCGTGCCGGGCGGCGGCTTCGGTGGCGCCTGGACCGCGTACCCGCCGCTGTCGTCCACCGCCAAGTACAACCTCACGCCCATGGGCAGCAGCATGTGGGTATTGGCCGTGGCGCTGGAGTTCGCGGCCTTCCTCATGGGCGGCATCAACTTCATCGTCACCGCGATGAACGCGCGCGCCCCGGGCATGAAGGCCTACGACGTGCCGATGGTCGTGTGGATGATCGTGGTCGCCAGCCTGCTGTTCATGGCCTCGGTCGGACCGCTCATCGCCGGCGCGGTGATGCTGCTCATGGACCAGAACCTCGGCACCGGGTTCTACAACCCGGACCGCGGTGGTGACCCGATCCTGTGGCAGCACCTGTTCTGGTTCTTCGGGCACCCCGAGGTGTACGTCGTGCTGCTGCCCGCCATGGGCATCGTGGCCGAGATCATGACGGTGTTCGCACGCAAGAAGATGTTCGCGTACAAGACCGTCATCTACACGGTCATCGCCACCGGCGTGCTGTCGTTCTTCGTGTGGGCCCACCACCAGTTCGTGGCCGGCATTGACCCGCGCATGGCGAACGTGTTCACGGTGACCACCGTGCTCATCTCGATCCCGATCGCCGAGATGTGCTTCCTGTACATCGCCACGCTCTATGGCGGCTCGATCAAGTTCACGACGCCCATGCTGTGGGCGCTGGCGTTCATGGCCGAGTTCCTGGTCGGCGGTGTGACGGGCATCTACCTGGGCGCTTCGGGCGCGGACATCTTCTTCCACGACACCTACTTCGTGGTCGCGCACTTCCACTACACGTTCTACCCCATCGCGATCATCGGCACGATCGCCGGCCTGACGTTCTGGTTCCCCAAGATGTTCGGGCGCTACATGAACGAGACGTGGGGCAAGATCCATTTCTGGGGCACGATCATCCCGTTCAACTTCATCTTCATCCCGATGTTCTGGCTGGGAATGTCGGGCGAGCACCGGCGCATCTACGATTACACCAACTTCCCCGATCTCGCGGTGCCGTGGATGCAGCAGTTGCGCATCGTCTCCACGGTGTCGCTCGTGATCATGCTGCTGTTCCAGTTCCCGTTCCTCTGGAACTTCATCTACAGCATGTTCAAGGGTAAGAAGGCGCCCGCGAACCCCTGGAACGCGAACACGCTGGAGTGGACGACGCCGTCACCCCCGCCGCACGGCAACTGGCCGGCGGACGACATGCCGACCGTCTACCGCGGCCCCTACGAGTATGCCTCCCCGGGCCGCGACACCGACTACTGGCCCCAGAACGAGAGGGCGTGAGGCCATGAGCACGAAGACCATCGCCACCCAGCGCGCGAGCATGGGAATGCCCACCGGCCGTCTGGCCGTGTGGTGGCTGCTGATGTCCGAGATCGTGATCTTCGGTGGCGTGCTGGTGTCCTACATCATGCACCGACTCGCCCACCCCGAGTGGGCGGAGCAGGCGGCCTACACCAACACCTGGCTCGGTGCGACCAACACGCTCGTGCTGCTGACGTCGTCCCTGTGCGCGGTCCTGGCGCACGCGGCGGCGGAGAAGGGCAACGGCCCCAAGGCATCCCGGCTCCTGTGGCTCACGATCCTCGGCGGCCTCACGTTCCTCATCATCAAGTCGTTCGAGTGGACGCATGAGATCCAGGAAGGGTTCACGATCCAGGCGGGCGGCTTCTGGTCCTACTACTACACGGCCGCCGGCGTGCATGCGTTCCACGTCATCGCCGGCATGTGCGTGATGGTCTGGGTCGCCATGAGTGCCGCCAAGAACCAGGACCTGCACCGCGTCGAGAACGTGGGCATCTACTGGCACTTCGTCGACCTCGTGTGGATCTTCCTGTTCCCCCTTCTCTACATCGCCAAGTAGCGGGAGACTCCATGACCTCGCACTCGCAGACCTCGCACTCGGGCCACGACGGCCACGAGCGCCACTACGTCATCATCTGGGCGCAGCTCGTCGTGCTGCTGCTCGTCTCGGTGTTCGGCCCCATGGTGGCCACGCACTACGGCTGGCACTGGCTGCTGCTCGCCACGGCCTTCGGTGTGGCCGTGGTGAAGGCCTACATGGTGGCCAAGAACTTCATGCACCTGGACGTCGAGAAGCCGATCATCCACTACATCATGGCGATCGGCGTGGCGCTCATGGTCCTCATGTACGGCGCGCTTGCCGCGGACGTGCAGAAGGAGTCCGGCCAGAACTGGAAGAAGAGCGCCGGGTTCCACCACAGCTTCACGACGTCCAAGCCAGCGGAGCACGGCGGGCACGCCAAGGGTGCGGCGGGCACCGAAGGGACGACGGAGCATGAGCAGCACTGACGTGGCCGGCAGGCCGATCCTGCCGCGGCGTGGGTTCACGGATCACTCCCTGTTCGGCATGGGCGTGTTCGTGTTCACCGAGATCATGCTGTTCTCGGCGTTCGTCTCGGCGTTCCTCATCGTGCGCCACTCCGCCGTGCCGGGCAGCTGGCCGCCGGCGGGCCAGCCGCGGCTGCCCTTCGAGAGCACCGCGCTCAACACGCTCGCGCTGCTCGCGAGCGGCGCGTGCACGGTCCTCGCCCAGCGCGCGTTCCGGCGCGGCGGGGCCGCGGCCGTGCGTGTGCTCGTGATGACCGTGGGGTGGATGATGACCGCGTATTTCTTCGTTCGATGATGGACGCCGCCGCTGACCCACACGAACTGCCGGTGATGGCACGATTGCGTGAGCTGGGCATCGCCTGGGAGCGCTACGCGCATCCGCCGATCGCGACGGCAGACTCAGCCGGGGAACATTGGGCGAGCATCGACGCCGTGCACTGCAAGAACCTGTTTCTTCGGAACCAGAAGGGCACCCGTCACTATCTCGTGATTCTCGAACACCACAAGCGCGCCGACCTTCGGGC